>NZ_CP102668.1 GCF_026427355.1 Sphingobium sp. JS3065 | reverse complement strand
CAGCCGGTACATTTGGCGACGTTATCGACGAGCGAGGGGGTATGCGCCGGCGGCTTGTCCTCAATCGCTAGCGAGATGGCGGTCAACGCCGCTGCGCCAGCCTGTGCGTCCGCGCTCTCAGGCCTACCATTTGCGCTTGGTCGCCCGAGCCATTGCGCGAATCGCTCCACGTGCCGTTGATATGCCAGTGTCGTCACGCAAATTATGGCTAGATTTATGACTCAATCCATAGATTTTGATATTTTTCTTTATATCCAATGAGTTTTAGCGGCCTCCCGCTCCGCCATTTCCTATTGAAATCGTAGGATAACCATAAATGGGCCGCAACCCGATCCGCAACCCGGTTTCTGCTGCAAACTATCGCGATCACGGTGAACGGTTCGCGACGGGCCGGCAGGGTCTGCGAGAGCGAGTGCGGTAAGACTGTCCAGCTCCGCGGAAATCTGGTGCCGCAGTCTAGCCAGTTGCGAACTTCCTTCACTACCCGTGAATTTCGATCACGATCGAGTTGATCTGCGAATACGGTTCACCGGCCAGTATGCGGAAGCTGATGCCGGGCTGCGATCTCAGCCCTTCGCGTCGGTATAGTCGTAATCGTCGCCGGACCATTCGGAGTCGAAGTCGACATGCCGGCCGTCGCCTTCGATCGAAAGACCGTTGAAGCGTTCGAGGCGGCAAGGACGGCATCGCGAATAGACCACCGCCCCGCCCCGGCTGATACCGTAGCTCAGCGAGTTGGTATCTGCGAGCAGGGCCGCATGCCCCGGGTGATTGGCAAGCGCCTGCTTGGCGCCAAGTTTTGCGGTCCATTTGGAGGGGATCAGTCGCGCATAGCCCGGATACTGGTCCTTCCAGACGAGCTTGCTGGTCCATGCGTCGGATTCGTCACCAACTGGGGCCCGGCCCGGTCGAACCAGAGATCCGCATCACCAGCAAAATGCGGCTGCCAGTGGACGGCCTCGGGCGGCGGCGGTGGTAGGGTGTCCAGAGCAAGCTTGAGGGCACCAGCGAGATCCTTCGCGAGCTTCTCACGCACCGTCCGGAGGGTCGCCGTGTCGGCGCCGACCAGCAAGTGGAAGCCCAGCGGCCCTCGTCTGCCCCGCATATCGAACGGCAGCTTGTCGAGGGTTGCCCCATCGAACGCCGTGTTCCAGATCTGCAGCACTCGATTTTCGCCTAAGGCGCGATGCGCGTAGCCGAGTTCGATTAAGACGTTGGAATTGGCGCACGCCTTTCCGTCCGCCGAGACCGCGATCGGCGTCACGTCTCCGACGAACACCGCGGCCTCGTCGATCTTTCGCAAAATGGTCGCGACGATATCGGGGGAGCCGGCGACACCTTGGGTGTCGGAGGTCAGGCTCGGCCGATCGGCCTCAGCGAGATCGGCCGAAATCATGCCGATCGCCTGGTCGAGCGCGGAGCGGATCACCTCGCGCGTGACGCGGCCGTCAAGATCGCTCTGCCATGACCAGAAAACCGTCTTTTCCACGCGTACTTGCCCCCTCGCCTGTCGGCGGTCTCTCTACGTCACTTTATAGAAGGGGGTGTTTGCGGGAGGGGGCGAAATCCTACGCTAAGCCAGGACGCCCTTGATTGGCGGTCTGTTTTTGAGCATTTTCCCGACGATTAATCGATAAAGGGGAAATCCTGCTATATTGTCATTCGATTTTGCGAGAGAGACGGCCAACAGCTCCCGCTTCGGCCGCTAGGTTGCGATTGTAGGAGAGCGGCATGCGCGGACTCTTCCAGCGCAGCGCGTCCATGATGCCGGCAATATCTTCGCCGACCGCGAACAGATCCTGATTAAGGCCGACGCGCGTGGAGTGTGCGCTGATCCCTTTGAGCAGTTGTGTCAGATCATCCTTGGTCAGGTCGGGCAGCGCATCGCGATCAAACGCCCGCTGGACGATCGCACGCCAGATCGGTCCGATCGAGCCTGGGTGGAGCGCCACAGCACCAACATCGTACTCGACACGTGCAGGCACAGCAGCACGCGGCAGCGTCTTTCGCAGATCCCACCGCTCGCGGCTCGAGATGCTATCGATCGACCGCCCCTTCACGGCCGGCCGAGCCTTGTACCGACGCACCTGCACACGGCGAAACAGCGGCCCCTCCCAAATGCCGGCCGCTTTAGCCCACGCAGCGATCGCCCGCACCGAGCGCGGCGAAAGGTAGGCCGTCGCCCCCTCCCCTTCCTGATCGCCCTTGGAACGATGAATGGCGAGCAGTCGTGCCTCTGGATCCAAGGCTTCGAGGATGTGCTCGACCCTAACCGTGACAAGCTCGGACGCTCGCAAGCCGGTGTCATAGGCGACTGACAGCAGAGCACGGTCGCGCAGCCCCGGCAAATCGTCGCCACAAGCCTCCAGAAGCGCCCTGACGTTGATCCCGCGGGGTTTGTCGCGCTCGACGTCCTTCACCGGCCCCTTGAACCGCAGCGGCCGCGCCTGCGCCTGCGCGGTTCCCTTCTCGCGGCGGATCGCGCGCAGCCGCAGCTTGACCAGTTCGGCTTGCGTCGGATCTTTCAGGTCGAGCAGCTGGTGGATCTTGGCGATCGACGCCTTGTAGCGTCCAAGCGAGGCAGGCTTGGACCCCTGCCCTGCCCGCGCATCGAGATAGTCGGCGACGATCTCCGGCGTTGCCGGCAGCGCGATCCTCTTCGTGCGCCGGCACCAGAGGTCGAATGCCTCGAGATCGGATTTCAGCGCGCGGATCGAATGCGGCGAACTGGCAGCCTGATAAGCCGCGATCAATTCCGCGTTGATGACGATGCGGTTCTCAGTGCGCATCTGGCTCGCGGTCCAGGCAAGCTCGGGCATCGCCGCTGGAGTTATCGGGACCGACACGGCGGCAGCGGCGTCGAAATCGCCTGTTTCAGGGCTTTCCTGACCGCCTGATGCGCTGGCCTCCATAGCGGCGGCTGTAGCGCACCTTATAAAGCGGCGTCAAACACTCTTATATGATAACTGAAATTATCACATGTTAACTTATAGACAATCATAGTGGTTGTGCACTGTTCTGCCTTTCACTACACAATCGATATGGAGCCGTTCCATCCCCGCGCCGCCGATGTGGACGTTCCGAGCGAGGAACTGGCGCTCCCGCAGGCTGAATGCGCGCTCGCGCTGGGCCGCCTCGATGGGCTGCTCGCCGGACTCGCGAACGACGAGAAGGCGCTATTCTGCATGGCCCTGTTACGCGCGGTTCTGCTCACGAGCCTAAAGCAGGCCGGGTTCATCGATACCGAATTGCGGTTCAATGCCTGGTTTGCCGGGCTTGATCGCGCGCCACAAGAGAGCGCCCTCACCGTCTGCTCCGCGACTGCGGTGATCCGCGCGCTGCTGGCCGAACTCGGCCATCACCCGTGGAAACCACTGGCGAGCGCTGCGCAGACAATCGCGGCCGCCGCCCGCTTCGGTGCCGATCGTCCCGCCCATGCTGAGGAAGGGCTGGCTGAGGAGACTGGCGCGCAAGAGGTCCTGGCGAAGGCGGCCGGTCTGGCGGAGCAGGCAGGCATCAACGACAATACCACCCTACCCTTCGCGGGTCTGGCCCGTCTCAACGCCCTGCTGCGTGCCGATCCGCTGTTCGCGCCGGTGGAACGCGCGGTGAAGAGCTTTTCGCTCGGGGATCGTGAGGTGGCGATCGAGCAGACCGCTCCGCGCACCCCGCTCTGGGCCGTCGACGCGGCACTGGGGCGCCTACTGAGCGCGAGCGGGACTTGGGCCCGCCCCCTCCCCTGCCCAGGCGCGGTGACGGCTGAGGCGCTTCAGCCGCAACTGTGGCCCGGCGAACGCGCACTGCTGACTGCCCGCAGCCTACATCTTAGCGTTACGCGGATTTGTGCGCTGGCCGACCAGGCGCGGAGGCGAGCGGCGCTGATGGGCGAGCAGCTGGGGCACCTGCGCTCGAGCGCGCGGGCACCGCAGGTATGGACCTTCCTCTCCGCGTTCGCGCCGCTCGGGCTCGACCAAATCGGCTCGGCTTTCAGGGTCAGTCGGCGCGGCACCTATGCGATCGGCGACGCCCTCGTGGCGGCAGGATTGGCGCGGCGGGAGACGGTCAAGGGCAAGGTTCTGCTGGTTGCCGACGAACCCCGAAGGGATCGGCTATCGCCGTCCCTGGACCAGGCTCCCGCCATCCCCCGTGCGGCAATGGTCGAATTTGATGCGGCGATGGCCGATATCGACCGGCTACTCAACGGCAGTTCTCACCAATGCTGACCAGTCACGCATCGTTGTTGCGTATGAAAACTGATCCATTCATTGACTCTAGTACAGATATTATACATATGAATAGGTAGAAGGAGATGGCCGATGGCCACAGCTGCCGATTCTGCCCGCCGGAAAGGACCTATTCGCGCCAAGGCGCCCAGCCGTAAGGATCTGACGGGTCCGGCGCTGCGCACATTCTTCCGCATCGCCGACGCATGGGGCCTCAAGGAAGCCGAGCAAATGAAGCTGCTCGGGCTCGACAACCGCTCGACCTTCCAAACCTGGAAGCGCGGCGCAGTTGCGGCCATTCCCAAGGACGCGCTCGAGCGGATTTCCTATGTCATGGGGATATACAAGGGCTTGAAAATCCTCCTGCCCCGCACGGCTGACGAATGGGTCCGTAAGCCCAACGAGGCACCGCTGTTCGCCGGCCGTCCGGCGATCGACCGGATGGCCTCGGGCAATGTCGCCGATCTCTACGTGGTGCGCCAATATATCGACGCGCAGCGCGGCTGATGGATGCCATTGCTAGGACTGAGTTGCGGTGGCAACCGTGCTACCGGATCGTCGCAAGCCGGTTTCCGCCCATATCGCTGTTTGAAGACGTCGCAGACCCGGCCGATCTAGAAGCGGTCTATGCGATAGAGGCGATGACCAACGACCGGCTCCGCGACGAAGTCGGCGACCTCGCACTCGTCCCGCCCGAGGACCGGGTCTCGGGACCCGGCACGTCGGCAATCATGGCGGCGTTCACCCACCTCAATCCCGATGGTAGCCGGTTCTGTGACGGTAGCTTCGGCACATTCTATGCAGCCAAGGCGATCGAGACGGCCGTCGCTGAGACGAGCCATCACCGAACCCGCTTCATGGCATATACCCATGAGCCAGCCCAGGAGCTCGATATGCGTGTCTACGCGGTCGACCTGGATGCGATGCTTCACGACATTCGCGGCCTACGCGATGAACGCCCTGCCCTTTACGCCGCGGACAGCTATGCCGCCGGACATGCGCTCGCCCGAGAGCTGCGTGAACAAGGTTCGGACGGCATTGCCTACGAAAGTGTGCGCCACGCCGGGGGCGAGTGCGCCGCAGTGTTCCGCCCTCGCCTGCTCGCCAACTGCCGGCAAGAGCGGCATCTGTGCTATGTTTGGGATGGCCAGGCGATCGTCACCGTTTACGAGAAGAAGGCGTTCAGCTGAACTGCGGCGAGCTAGTGTGCAAGATCGCCTACGCCCAATGCCGATCGAGTAGCGCTCTCAACGCGGTCTCTGCTTCAGCCCGCGTACCGCCAGCATGCGGGAGCAGCGTCAGCTTGAGACCCTTGCGATCCACCGCCTCCACCTTCAACAGGGGCTTGCCCCCGTCAGACACAATCGTTTCCGGCTTTCCTGACTTCTTGGGGGATCCTGACCTCTTGGGGGGATCAGCCGCCAAAGCGAGCGCGCGGATGACGTCAGGTACCGGCATCGGCACCGCGCGATCTGCCTGCGCCTCCGCGAGCCGCGTCGCCTCGGAAAACACGCGCTGCCGCCGGTCCTCCGGTTTCAAGAGAGGCTTAATCGCGGTGACATGCTTGATCCTCAGATCCTGCGGGACGGCGAAGGCCGCCATCAGTTCCGCCGGCAGCCGAGCAAGGTCGAGATAGCGGCTAAGCCAGCTTTCCGTGACATTGATTCGCTCGGCCATGACCTTCTGGCGCCCCTCATAATAGGCGTCGAGGGCGCGCAAATAGTCGCGCGCGCGTTCCAGGTCTGTAAGATCATCGCGCGCCCGGTTCTCAAGGTCAGCAAGCCGGAACGCCTCCTCGTCGGTCAAGCTACGGATATCGACGAGGAAGCGGAAATCCGGATAGTTATGGGCGCGAAGCCAACTGATCGTCCAATGCCTGCGGGCGCCGCAAATCACCTCGAAATCGAAAGCAAGATCGTCCTTCACCCGCCGAACGATGGCGGGCATTTCCTGCTTGCCCTGCGCCTTGATGCTCTCGATGAGATCAGCGCACCGCTCCTCGTTAAGCAGCGCATATTCGCGGTTATGCCCGACCCACATCCGGCAGCGTGCTGGATCGACAAGTTCATGGGTGCGTGCGACGACGCTGCCCGTAGCCAATTCGGCGAGCCGACTTTCTCGACCCGCCAGTACGCTTGCGCCAATGCCCGGGCGCCGAGCGGCCAAGGCTTGCGGCGCGGGGTCAATTCCAGCGACCAGATCAGCCGCGAAGTTGGCGTTTTTCTTGCTCATCATTCCGCCCTTCTACCGGAAATTGCACCGGTGCAATTTTTGCTCGCATCACGCGAGACCCTCCTTGCGAAGCCGCGCCAGATGGCTCGGCCACGTCGACCGGATGTCGACCTCGATTTCGCCATTCACTCCATCGAGATAGGCTAGGCAGCGGTTACGCACCGCCGAACTGGTGACAGGTCCGTCAAGCTCATAGACGGTCATCAACCGCGCCGTCGCATTGTCGATTTCCGCCGAATCCTTGAGCGGTGTGCGCACGATCGCGTGCCCGAAGAGGGTCCGCATCAGGTTCAGCAGTTCCTTTTGCATCGACTTGTTCTCGTCGACCTTGGAGGCCACGAAGCGCAGGAAACGCAGCGACGGCGCCAAGCCGCGATCGGCCAGCGTCTCGATGGTTTCGTCGAGCATGGCGAGAAAAGCCGCAGTGGAGGAGAAGTCCATCACCGTCGGCGGTACAGGCACGACTAGCGCATTGGCCGCACGCAGCACCGAAAGTGAGATCGCACCGAGCGCCGGAGGCGGGTCGAGAACGACGACATCAAACCGACCGGCAATGCTCGCTATGCCTTGCGCCATGCGGTCGATCAGGTTCCCCTGCCCGCGTGCCATACGCGCCGCGATTTCATATTCCGACTGGAACAACCGGAGATTGGCCGGGACAAGCTCGAGGCCGTCGAAGTGAGTCTTGCGCAGGGCGTAGTCGAGCGATTCCATGTCATCGTGGCGCAAGAAGGGATAGAGAGTATCCTCCTCGGTCAGGTCAAGGTCGGGAACATAGCCAAACAGGGTCGTTGCCGAGGCCTGACTGTCGCAATCTATGAGGGCCACCCGGTAGCCCTTGATCGCGAGATATTGGGCCAGATGCACCGACATGGTCGATTTCCCCACTCCGCCCTTGAAGTTCTGCACCGCAATGACGCAGCAGGGGTCGCTAGCAGCCCTCCAGGGCCGGGTACCGAACAATCCCCGCATGTCGTTGAGCTGCGCGAGCGTATAACCGACGCGCCGATTATTTTCGGTTCGCGGAGGCGGCGGCAAACGGCCGTCCTTCTCCGCCTCGCGAATCGCCGCCGCGGTTCGGCCGACCAGTTCAGCCGCTTTACCTATCGGGAAGGTGGGCTCGCGCCGTTCGTCGGCCCGGGCGCTGCGCGCAGAGTCGCGGAGCCGCTCGAGAACAGAGCTGGTCCGCTGTGCGAGCGTTGAAACGGACAGCAGATCCTGCGTGCCCTCAATATCGAGTGATGCAGCCAAGAAAGGCCCCCTTGCGAAACTGTAGGTGGCATAGCTCAATTTGCACTTTTACGTCAATGAAAGGCTCATTTTCGCAAGTGAGCAGGGCCAATCGACCGAATTGCCTCGAATTACGCCGCCAGCTTCTCGTGCACGCCCACAACCTGACCTCTTGGGGGCTATCCGCCCGGAAATTGCACCGGTGCAATTTCGCCTCAAGGGCGCCCGCGCCGCGCCAGGAAGCTCTCGCAAAAGCCGGTCCAGGAGGCGATCAGCTTGGCGCCCTTCAGCTTCGCGAGCCTCTCGCCCATCTGCGCGCGATAGGCGTCTGCAATCAGATCGATGTCCCAACCACCGCCGGCCGAACAGCCAATGGCCGCGAGCGTGTCCGAGCCAAAGCGGATCGTGCCGTTCGGAAAGGTGACCTCCCCTGCCCCAGTCTTGTCCTTTGACACCAAGGCCGCCACTGCTGCCTGCGTGACGGCCTCGACGGCCACAGTCTCGACCTCGTCGTCGCGCCTCGCCTTCCTCCCCGCAGAGTGCCGAGCGATTTCATCCACGGTTGCTATCTGCTCAGGGGCATCCTTTGGCTCAAATCGAAATTCGATCTCGGTGACGGTTCGGCCCTGGCGGATTTCCCGCCACTCCACACGGAAATGAGCGAGCTGGTCGATTTCGGCCTTCGCCTTGTCGAGAACCTTTCGGCGGAGCTGCGCGAAGTCCTTGTAAACGTCCGGCGCGATACCAAGCAGCGCACGCAGTGCCGTCATGTCGCCCTTCCAAAGCGACTGGCGTCGATGCAGCCGCAATGCTCCGATCTCGTATAGCTTGAGCGCATAGGTCGACCGAAAGCCGAGCACCGCCTGCCGGTTCAGGACCGCATAGGTCTCCGATTCCTGAATCAGTTTCCGAGCTTCGGGCGTGAACTCCCACTCGATCCACCCCGCCTCCGCGCCCTCCTCGTCCTCCACTTCTTCGCGCGACGACGAGATCAGAGAAAAACGCAGCGTCGCCTTCTTTCCGCGCCAAGACTTGTCATCGACCGCGAACAGCGTGCGATGCAGTTCTTCGAGCATGTCCGAGATGCGCTCATTGCCTTTATGCCCGCGGCGAATATCCGCCTTTCGCATCTTGTGCGGGCGGTCCTCCCAGGCATCGCCGCCCGCAGTCAAAATCATCAGCGCCAGAAGACGCGAAGCGGTAAGGCTGAGCGATTGGCCCTTGACGAATTTAACCTCGACGATGCTGCCAGGCTTGGCAAACTCGTCACCGCCCTTGGCCTGCAGGGCGGCAGCGACCCGCATCGCTCGCCCCGGCGACGCATCATCACCGGCGGGAGAGGGCGCTACATCGCGGTCTAGGGCTTGTTCGTCATCCATGCCATCAAGTCTGCGCCGATTCGTCCAGAGTAGACAAAAATTTGCCTGACCTGTCCTTTCGCGTCAAGTCAGGGCAGGATCGACGCAGTTCTCGCCCCCCAAGAGGTCAGGATGAAACTTCACCCCGAAGCAGCAGAACACAAGGAAGTGCGCCGAGTCGCGTTTCCAAGCGATCTGACCCATGCAAACGGCCACGCGGAGGCCGAAGAACGTCTCTGACGAGCAACATGACGAGCGAATCGCGCCCAAGAAAGGCGGGTCAGAGTTGGCCCCCATCCGGTCAGGATAGCCCCAACCGGTCAGGTTGCATCCCCCGACCGGTCAGGAACGAGCCCCCACGAGGGCAGGCAAAATCCCCCGTCCGGTCAGGATAGCCCTGCTCAAACCCGCAGAAATGCTGCTTTTCCGGCAACCCGAATCTGAATCCCTTAGAATCCGAAAAGCTTCCGCTGCGAGCAGCGGCGTTTTGATTCATTTATTTTGAGAAAGAGATTGGCGTGGCGCTTGAAGCAATCGTTCAATCCCCCTGCCTGGAGGGATACGCGAAGTTGGCTGTCCACGATAGGCTTCCTGACCAAAGGACGTCACGAATGGAGGGTGCATGATCAACTTCGCCAAGTTCGAGATCATCGGCCGGATCGGGGAAATCGATGCACGGCCGAAAGTCACCCTGCTGTCGGTTTGCGCGAATTACCGTCGCAAGGGTGACGATGACGAATGGCAGGAAGACAGTCATTGGAACCGCGTGAGCGTTTTCAGCGAGGGCCAACGAAAGCATATCGCTGACCGAGCCCAAGTCGGGGATCTGGTGCGCATTGCCGGGCGGCTCAAGGACAGCTCCTATGAACGCGACGGCGTGACCCATTACACAACCGATCGCATCGTTGAGGAATTCGGTATCCTTGCAGCCAAGAGCATGCCTGCCTGAATTGGCGGGGAGGGGAGGGCGCAACTGGCAGCGGCGCTCCACAACTTTGCGAGGTTTAGTCGATGCCCATAGCTGCTTCCCATCGCGCCAAAGCCATTGTCGAAGCTCTCGGCGGAACGTGGCGCGGGACGCGCGGCGAATGCCGTTGCCCGGCTCATGACGATCATGGCCCCAGCCTCTCAGTACGCCTGGGCGAGCGGGCGATCTTGTTCCACTGCTTTGCAGGCTGCGATACGCGCGACGTTCTGGCCGTTCTACGCCGGCGCAAACTTCACGATGCTGAGCTGCTCACCCTGCCGCGCCCGAAGGCGGCGGTCGACCATCGCGCGCTCGCGCTTCGGCTCTGGAAAGCAAGCCAGCCCATAGCCGGCTCCCCAGCGGCCGATTACCTTGCCGCGCGCGGTCTTGCGCCTCCCTATCCGCGTTGTCTGCGCTACAATCCCCGCACCATTGTCGGGGCAGGTGACCAGCGCCGGTTCATTCCGGCGATGATCGCCGCGGTTGAGAATGATCTGGGCGTCGTGGCCGTTCAGCGGACTTGCCTCGATCTTGCTGACATCCTGCACAAGCCCCTGCCAAAGCCGAAGATTGCCCTTGGCCTGCTTGGCAACGCGGCCATCCGTCTGGCGCCGGCCGGAGACGAACTTGGCCTTGCCGAGGGCATCGAGGACGCCCTTTCGGCAATGGCTTGGTTCGGAACGCCGACATGGGCGCTGGGCGGCGTCGAACGCCTTGGACTCGTCGCCATCCCCGAACGGGTCAAGCGTATCATCGTCTATGGTGACCGCGGTGTAGCCGCTGCCACCATGCTCAAAAAAGCTCGCCCGCATCTCACCGCCAATGGACGCGAACTGGTGCTTCGCCTCCCGGAACGGCAAGCGGACTGGAATGATGCCTGGCGTGTCCGCCTGGCCGCCGAGGCGGCCGGAGAGGGGAGGGGGCCTTCAGGCTGATGACCTGGCGCTGATGCCAGGTGTCAGACCTGGAGGATGCCCCATGGCCATACAACCCCTCACGCTCACGCTGTCGCTCGATGATCCCGCCCGGACCGCTGCTCAAGTCATAGCCGACCAGCTATCCGAAGGCCGTCCGGTTCCACGTAACGACCTTCTAGCTGGGATGACGTCCGCCTTCGGTGGTTCGAGCGCCGATGGCTTATGGTCATTGCGCGACGCCTATGATGTGCTGGAACTCGCGCAGATCCTCCATCTGAAGAACACAACGCTCCCGGCAGATACAAATACGCAGCTCGCCCAGCTGATCGCCATGACAGCGGCGCTTCCCACGCACAGCGTGCGTAGCGAAACGCAGGTCGCGTTCCAGCAATTCTCGACGCCGGCATCGATCGGCTTCCTTGCCGCCAAGGCCGCCGCGATCACGGCACGCGATATCGTGCTCGAGCCCTCGGCCGGGACCGGGCTCTTGGCCGTACATGCTCATCTTGCCGGTGCTCGCCTTCTCCTCAATGAGATCGATGCCTGGCGCGCGCGTTTGCTGCGTCATGCCCTTCCCGAGGGCATATTGAGCACGCATGACGGCGAATTGATCGACGATATGCTCGATCCGCAACTGGTGCCGAGCGTTGTGCTCATCAACCCGCCCTTCTCGCGAAGCCAGGGACGGGGGCGCGACCGCCACGCTGCCCTTCGCCACCTGCGCTCCGCGCTCTTGCGTCTCGCACCAGGTGGGCGCTGCGCCGTCATTCTTCCCGACCGGGTCGAGTCAGGTGACGCGGATTGGCTGCACGCCACCGTGGGTGCGCAGCTCCGGCTGCATCTCGATCTGCCGCCCAATGCCTATGCCAAGCACGGCACCGGGCAGGCGGTTCAGCTCATTCTCCTCGAAAAGGGCGGGGCAGGGGGCTCGGTTCCGCGCCAGACCTGCACGACGCTCGGCGCTGCACTCGCGGCCATCGATGCGATGCCAACTCCATGCGCGCCGCAGCCGCAGCCAATCTCCCGCTCCAGCGGATTGTTCCGGGGCCTCGCGCCGCGGACCCGCCCCGTCAGCTCGCGTGAGGCCGTCAGCCTGCCCACGACCCGCGCGGTCGCCTATCATCGTCTCGATGCGCCCGCGCCTGCGGGTGAACCGCAAGGAATCTATCTGCCTTATCGGCCGAGCCGTCTGCTGATTGCCGATGCTCGTGACCACCCAAGCGCGCTGGTCGAATCGCAGGCAATGGGATCCATCGCCGCACCGCCGGTCGCATATGAACCTGTGCTGCCGGCAAGGATCTTGGACGACGGCTTGCTCTCGGACGCGCAGCTCGAGACGTTGATCTACGCCGGCGCGGCGTTCGAGCGCAATCTTCCCGGCCGGTTCGTCACCAGCGACGAGGATCTTTCGCTGTCGCCGGGAGAGGCCGGCAACGCCTATCGCACCGGCTTTTTCCTTGGCGATGGCACGGGCGCCGGCAAGGGACGGCAGGTGGCAGGCGTCATCCTCGACCAGTGGTTGCGCGGCAACCGTCGCCATCTCTGGATATCTAAGAGCGAGACGTTGATCGAAGACGCCCGGCGCGACTGGTCGGCGCTTGGCGGCTTGCCGCTCGACATCCAGCATCTCAACCAGTGGAAGCTCGGCACCCCGGTCGCGCTGGGCGATGGGATCCTCTTCCTGACCTATGCCACCTTGCGCTCCAACCGCGGCGACAAGGGCACGCGGCTGCGTCAGCTGATCGAATGGATGGGCGAGGATTTCAGCGGCGTCATCGTCTTTGACGAGGCGCACGAGATGGCCGGAGTGGCTGGCGGCGAGGGCCGGTTCGGCGCCACGAAAGGATCCGAACAGGGCATCGCTGGCGTGCGCCTCCAAAACCTCGCTCCGCGCGCCCGGATTCTCTATGCCTCGGCGACGGGCGCCTCGGACGTCAACAATCTTGCCTATGCGACACGCCTCGGCCTGTGGGGACCGCACACGGCCTTCGCCGATCGGCGAGCCTTCGTGGAATCCCTGCGCCGCTGCGGCATCGCGGCCATGGAACTGATCGCGCGCGACCTCAAGGCGCAGGGGCTCTATGTCGCGCGAGCGCTCAGCTTCGCCGGCGTTGAATATGACATTCTCGAGCATCGGCTCAGCGAGGAGCAGATCGCCATCTACGATGCCTATGCCGATGCCTGGGGCATCTTATGCGCAGCTCGCCATAAAACCGCTTATCGCGAGGAAGCGGTAATGCGGAGGAACGCGGCGTAGTCCTGCAAAGCTGCGGAACATTTCGCCACGTCCTTCACATTATTCTATAGGGTGTCGAGCCATCCCATCAGATTGGCATCTCGCTTCCACGAAGGTGGCACGTTGCTCGCCGCCGGGGCGCCAACCTGTTCCAGCGCCTTTCGTTTGGTCTCCAGATTGGCCTGAGCATAGTGATTGGTCGTATCGAGACTGACGTGCCCGAGCCAACTGCGGATGACGGTGATATCGACCCCGGCGGCAACGAGGTGGACGGCGGTCGCGTGCCGGAAGCTGTGAGGCGTAACGTGTTTTGACTGGAGGGTCAGCGTCGATTTCGCGGCTTGTTCCACGTAGGCGTTGAGCTTGAACCGCACCCCTGACGCCCCTAGCGGTTCACCGTATCGATTGACGAAGATCCGCTCATCGGGCGCACGCGGCTGTCGCTCCAGTAGCTTCCTGAGCAATGCCACGGTTTCTGGCCAGAGCGGGCAGATGCGTTCCTTGCGCCCCTTGCCGTAAAGACGCACGAAGTTCGGTGCATCGAACCGGATTGCTTCGGGACAGAGGTCAAGCGCCTCTTGGATTCGCGCGCCACTGTTATAGAGGAACGAGAGCAGTACATGGTCGCGCAGCCCTTCGAGTGTCGATCGGTTGGGCTGGGCGAGGATGGCCTCGACCTCCTCGGGCTCGAGGTAGCACGGCGCGGAGGTGGGCTCCCGCTTCAACGGAACAGCCAGGACCTCTGAGCACTGCGCGATGTATTCCGGATTCTTGTCCGCCACGAAGCTGAAGAAGCTGCGGATGGCGGCCAGTCGGCAGTTCCGCGTGCCGATCGTGGTCTTGCGGCCATGCTCGGTATGATGAAGGAACGCGCGCACCTCGCCGGCCGAGACGTCGGTGAGCGTCAGCCGCGCGACCCCGCAGCCTTTTCGCTCCGCGACGAACCGAAGCAGCAGCCGCCAGGTGTCGCGATAAGAGCGGATCGTGTGGATTGACGCGCTGCGCTGCTCGGCCAGCCACTCCTGGAAGAACGCCCGCAACAACGCGGGCAATGGATTGCCTTTCCTCATGGCCGCGCCTCCGTGACAAGGCACGGGGCGCCGAGCGCGCGGAACCGTTCACTGGCTTCCTGCAACAGATCCTGCGTGACGGTGATGTAGACCAGCGTGGAGTGGAGATCCCGGTGCCCCATGTAGGTCGAGAGGAAGTGCAGTTTTTCCTGAGGGTTAATGCCGGACCGGTACCACTGGAGGATGCGGTTCACCACCATCGAGTGACGAAGGTCATGGACCCGCGGCCCGGTCCGGCCCGAAGCGGGCTTGAGCCCAGCACGGCGCATGACGTTGGTAATCATTGTCGTAACCGCCTCGGGCCTGTAGCGGTCATTTAAGTGGGCATGCCAGAACAGCCCTGATTTCGGGTTCTGTGGGCCGCCAGCGCGCCGCCTCGCATCGATGTACGCGCGCAGTTCGACCGCGACACTGTCGGATAGAGGCAAGATCCTGGTCTTGTAGAACTTCGTTTCCCGGATCGTGATCGTGCTTGATTGCAGGTCCACGTCACCAAGATCGAGCCATGCCAGCTCGCTTCGCCGTAGCCCGGCACAATAGGCCAGCATGATCATGGTGTAGAGGGTCAACGGCCGCAGCGGAGCGTCCGGCGACGGATAAGTCCGTGCGGTATCGAGCATACGCCGAACGTCAGCCGGGCTGAAGATATGCGGTTGCCGATGCTCCCGCGCTACTTCCCGCTCTGGCCGGGGATTGAAGCGCTTTGGCGGGATAGTCGGATCGAGGCGGAACCGCGCCTTGGTCAGGATGCGCGCCAGCTTCTGGCATTCAGCCGCGTGGTTGCGGGTCGGCTTGGCAGCCGCCCAGCTCGCAATCATTGCCTCAAGTGGTTGCTCCGCGAGGTCGGGACGGGCCTGAAGGAACCGATCGAACCGCAGCAGCCAGTGAGCCTGCGCTTCATATTGATATCCCCGGCTGCGCATCAGCATGACATGGTCTTGCATGAAGTCACCCAGCACGCTGCCGAAGGGCGCAGGCCGTCGTAACGCGGCCAAGGATTCGTCGGGATTCGGGGAAGCCAAGGCCCGCCAGATCGGCTTGCTTTGCTTGACGTTGTACCGACGGCGAAGTGCAGCAACAGGGTTGTCGGCGATCAGCCCGATTTCGACGAGGTGGTCGAGGAAGCGGTCGACAATGCAGACCTGATTGAGCAGCGTCGACAATCGCCAACGTTTTTGCATCTCCTTCAGCCAGGCGTCGAGCATCTGCCGGTCCACCGCCGGATGCCGGCGGGCAACATCTTCGAAGGTGCAAAGGAACCAGCGATATGTCGGTACGCTTCCCGGCCGGAACTGCGATTTTACCAGGAAGGCGTCGACGACGGTGCGATCGGGATCGTGCCAGGCGCTCATGACAGCACCTCCATTCCAGGCACCTCGAGTGCCACGGCTCGGAGATCATCTGTTGCCAGTTTGAGATAAGTATTGGTGGATTCGGTGGATCGATGCCCGAGCACGTCGCCGATGATCTTTTGCGGGACCGATGCCCGCAGCATTTCGACCGCACGTGCGTGGCGGAAGACATGCGGCCCCCGCTTTCCTGCTGGCACTACGCCTGCGGCGGCCAACCGACCGCGGATCATGCCGTACAGGTTCGTCATTGCGATATAGGGTGCGCAGGATCGGACGAAGATTTCCCGCACTTCAACCTGGGGCCGCCCAAGGCGCAGATAATCCAGCAGCGCTTCACCAACAGTCACCATTAGCGGCATGTACGAGTACGCGTTGGTCTTGGTGTGGCAGATCCGGAGGGATTCTGCGCGCCAGTCCACGTCATCGAGCCGAAGGCGGCATATCTCACCTTCGCGCAGCCCATACGTGGCAAGCAGCTGAAGTATCGCATAATCGCGTAGTCCGCGTGGCGATCTGTCCTCCTGCGTTGTCGCCAGAACCGCGGCGATTTGGCTCCTTTCCAGCGTCGACGGCACATCTTCGTAGGCATAGAGCATGGGGCCGATGATGTGTGGCGTCAGATCGGTCGGGATGCGACCCGTCCGATGCAGATGGCGAACCACCGAACGGAGACGCTCAGCGACATCGGCCAATGATTTGCGCCGTAAACCAGGCGCGCGCATGTCCATGTAGAGATCGATGTCCACGATGCTCAACGTTTCGAGGCTGGCGGCACCGGCCCGGTCGAACTGCCATCGCAGGAAGTTTCGCGCCTCCCACATCAGCGCCGCAATGGACGCGCTTGCCAAACCGCGCTCCTCGCGCAGCCATGCCTCGTATTCGCGGCAAATTTCATGTCGATGCTCGTCATCGGGACCGATCATTTCTGCGTCCGGGGGCCAATTGCCTTGAGCAAGCCGGAGGAGCTTGGCGATCGCGGTGCGGGGCAACATGTGCCAACGCGCACTGGGAGGCCGACCGTACTGGATCTCAAAATCCTGAACCGCATAGCCAAAATACTGATCGACCTGCTGCGGCGTCACAGTCTCGACCTGTATATCGCACTCGGCCAGATAATCGAGAAACGCGCGGGCGTAGAGACGGTGGTTCGCCACGACCACGGGATTGTAATTCTGTGTGGTGAGCGAATTCGAGAGTTCGGTGATCAACTCGTCATGCAACTTCAACATGATTGCCTCCTCAGCTGGTCCAGGGACCGCCGAGGTTCGCAACCAATATAATGCGCAGCAACTGCGCACACTATCATGGGAATTCGCCGGTTACGCCGCGCTCCTCCGCATTACCGCTTCCTCGCGATAAGCGATCATACACAACAATCTCCAGGCCGCGCTTGCCGCCACGCGCGTCACCGACAGCTTCAGTGGCGCCACCTATAATAGCGGCGCCAAGGCCGCGGCGCTGTCGATCTTCGAATCGACCAAGCAACGCTTCTTCGGCCAGATCCTGCTGTCGATGAAGCTGCCGTCGTTGATCCCGGCGATTGCCGCCGATCTCGCGCGCGGCGACTGCGCCGTCGTCCAGCTCGTGTCGACCTCGGAAGCGATGCTCGATCGTGCGCTTGCCGACCTGTCCCCCGAGGAACGCGCCTGGCTCGACATCGAGCTGTCCCCGCGCGAATTCCTGGTCGACTACCTAACAGCGGCCTTTCCGGTGCGCCAGATGCGCACCTATACCGACGATAGCGGCACGGTACGTTCCGAGCCGATGATAGACGAGGCGGGGCAGCCCGTGTTGTGCCGGGAAGCGATCGCCATGCGAGACCAGCTCCTCGAGCAGCTTTGTGCGCTACCAGTGATCGGCTCGGCGCTCGATCATATCATTGGGCATTTCGGGACGGAAGCGGTGGCCGAGGTGACGGGCCGCAGCCGGCGGATCATCGTCGATGCCGAGGGCCGTCAGCGGATCGAACGGCGCAGCGCGCGCACGAACCTCGCGGAGACCGACAGCTTTATGCGCGGCGAAAAGCGCATCCTGATCTTTTCCGACGCCGGCGGCACGGGGCGGAGCTATCATGCCAGCCTCGACGTGCCCAATCAGAGCCGCCGCATTCACTATCTGCTCGAGCCCGCTTGGCGCGCCGACGCGGCGATCCAGGGACTGGGCCGCACGCACCGCACCCACCAAGCCTGCCCGCCCCTGTTTCGACCCGTTTCCACTGATTGCCGCGGCGAACGGCGGTTCATCTCGACGATTGCCCGGCGCCTCGACAGCCTCGGCGCGCTAACCCGCGGTCAGCGCCAGACCGGTGGACAGGGACTTTTCGACCCCCGCGACAATCTGGAGTCCGATTTTGCACGGGAATCGCTGGACCAATGGTTTCGCCTGCTGTTCCAAGGCAAGCTCCAGTCGGTGTGCTTCGATCAGTTCCAAGCGCTCACCGGGCTGAACTTGGCGGGCGAGGGTGGTGGGCTCGCCGAGACCCTGCCCACGATCCAGCGGTGGTTGAACCGCATACTTGCGTTGCGCATCGCACTGCAGAACGCGATATTCGACGAATATTTGGGCTTGATCGAAGCCCGGGTGGAAAAGGCGCGCGAGGCCGGCACCCTGGATCTTGGCGTCGAGACGATCACCGCTGATCGCATTTCGATCCTCGACCGTACGGTGATCCGGCGCGATCCCGTGAGCGGCGCCGAAACGGAAATCCTGCGCATCGAGACCGAGGAGCGATATCGGCCGCTGACCCTGGAGCGCGCGCATTGGCTTCTGGCCGACCCGGAAGTGCGCCGATTGATCAACCCGCGTTCCGGTAAGGCCGCCATTTGCCGCCCGACCTTTTCGCTAACCGATGAAGAGGGGCGAACCGTGCGCCGCTATGAGCTGGTGCGGCCGACGCGCACCGAACGGCACCGGCAGGACCTCTTCGCCGAAACCCATTGGACCGAGGCGGGCCGCGCGAGCTTCGACGAAGCCTGGCAGGCCGAATGCGACGCGATGGCCACGCAGACGCGCACGCAGATCATCTATCTGGTCACCGGCCTGCTGCTCCCGGTCTGGGGCAAGTTACCCGACGATCATGTCCAGGTCTGGCGGCTGACGAGCGATGACGGCCAGTCGCTTCTCGGGCGTCTTATTGCGGCGCCGGTTGTGGAGCGGATCGCCAGCGCATTCGGCATCGCCGCCCATGTCCAGATCGACCCAGGCGTGCGCGTCGAGCACGTTCGCACCTCGGGCGAGATCATGCCGATCGGGTCGTTTCGGCTGAAGCGGGCCTTGGTCGCCGGCGACCATCGCCTCGAATTGCTCGACTGGGAGCCTGAGGCGCTGCCTCATCTCAAGGCGGCGGGCTGCTTCACTGAGATCATCCAGCACCGCACGCGGCTGTTCGTTCCCTCGAGCCGCGCAGTCGAGATCCTGGACGGACTCGCAGGCTGAACAGCGGCTGCGCCAAGCAACCGAAGAGAGGGGAGGGGGCCTTCGGCCGGGTGGGCCTGAGTGGCTCAAGCCGGCCGACGAGGTCGGCGCAACCCTCGAAGGAGACAACCGATGATTCAGTCCGTGAAGGTCAAGAACCTCTCGCTCTCGAAGGACAATGTCCGCAAATCCAATCGCGATGCCGACCTCGACAGCCTGGCCGACAATATCGCCGCCCATGGCTTGTTGCAGAATCTCGTGGTCGCGCCGCTCAAGAAGGCAGGACATTTCACTGTCAAGGCGGGTGGCCGCCGGTTGCGGGCGCTCCAGCGCCTGATCGATTCAGGTCGGCTTGCCGGGGACCATGAGGTCCAGGTGCTGGTGCTCGAGGATGATGCCGGATCGGCCGAAGCGAGCCTTGCAGAGAATTTCCACCGCGTTGCGATGAACCCGGCGGATGAGTGCTCGGCCTTCAAGCATTTCCTCGACCGGGGCGCGAGCGGCGAGGATGTGGCGAAGCGCTTCGGGGTCACGACCCGCTTCGTCGAGCAGCGGGTCCGGCTTGCCGAACTGGCTCCCGTCGTCTTCGCGGCGCTCGCCGCAGGCGAGATCACACTCGGGGTCGCGCAGGCTTATGCCGTCACGCCCGATGTTGACCGCCAGGCACGTGTGTTCGAGAGCATGAGCCGGTCCTATTATGGTGACAATCCCGACAATGTCCGCCGTGCGCTTCTCAACGGGACGGTCAAGGCGACCGACGCGAAGGCGCGGTTTGTCGGTCGCGACGCCTATATCGGTGCGGGCGGCCGGATCGAGCGCGACCTGTTCGGCGATGATGCAGACGAGAGCTGGATCGACGTGGAGATCATCGAGCAGCTTGCCGCCCAGAAGCTCGAAGCAGCGGCACAAGCACTCGCCGCAGAGCAGAAGCTGGCATTCGTGACGCCGGTCCTCGCGACGCATGTGCCCTATGACATGGAGTGCCAGCTCCACGAATATCATCCAGCGCTGCGCGAATTGAGCGAGGACGAGCAGGATCGCGTCGACAGTCTTTCCGATGAGGGCGATGCGCTCATCCGCGAACTGGAAACCGAACTTGAGGACGGCACACCCGAGGCCGAAGCGGCTTCGGTGCGGCTCGCCGACATCGAGCGGGAACTCGATGCGATCGAGGCGGCGCGCACGATGGTCGACGATGCGGTCAAGGACCAGCTGGGCACCTTCATCTATCTTGCCCCTGACGGCACCCCGCGGGTGCACAACCGCATGTTCAGCGAGCGCGCCATTCGTCAGACGGGCGAGGACGGCGAACCCGAGACGCCGTCCGGCAAGGTCGCTGCCTCCCGGCTTAGCGCGACGCTGATCGATGAACTTGCGACCCAGCGGCGGCAGATCCTGGCGGCCCATGTCGCCTCGGATGCTGGGTTCGCGCTCGATCTCACGATATTCCTGATGGCGCACCGGACGGTGTTCGCCAGCAGCTATGTTCGTGACCACTCGACGCTGCAGGCGGCCGCCGCGAGCTTCCCGATCGTCAGCTTCCGCGATGAAGGTAGCGCGGCGAGCAATGTCCTGACCGAACAGCGCCAGGCGCTCGATGTGAGCTGGGCCGGCGGGAACACGCTGTCGTCGCGTTTTGATGCCTTCCGGCAACTGGATGAACAGGCGCGCGCCGATTGGCTCGCTCATGTCATGGCGCAGACGCTCGAACCGACGCTCAACGTCGACGATGGCGGTCGGCGCAACGGCTTTCACGATCATCTCGGACGGCTGCTCGACATTGATGTCGCGCAATGGTGGCGGCCCGATGCCCAGAACTTTTTCGGGCGCGTGAAGAAGGACGTCATGCTCGAAGCGCTTGAAGAGATCGGCGGGCCGGTGCTGCGCGGCCGCTACAAGGACGCCAAGAAGGGTGACCTGGCCAATGCCTGCGCTGCGCTCTGTTCGGGGCAGGGCATCGTCGAGGCCGAAGTCCGGGAAAAGGCGCTCTGCTGGCTGCCCGACGAGATGCGGTTCGGCGCGATGGAAAAGCCCGAAAGCTTCCGCAGCTATTCCGCCTTCCTCAGCGATGAGGATGATTGCAAGGGTGGGGGAGGGGAGAGCGCCCCCGATGGCGATGGTGACGATCTCGACCAGGCGGCCTGAGACCATCGCCTAATGGCGGGCGGCGCTTTTGCGTCGCCTGTAGCCCTTCTTCGGCGGTGCTGGCCGCCGCTCTTTCGCGGAGTATCCATCATGACCCAATCATCGGGCCGGCCCTCGCCGGCTGAGACCATCACCCGCGCCATCATCGACCGGCTCGAGGCCGGTGTGCGACCCTGGGTGCGGCCCTGGCGTTCGTGTGCGGCGCAGGGGCGTCCGCTGCGCGCCAATGGCGAGCCCTATCGCGGCATGAATACATTCTGGCTGTGGCTGGCTGCTGAGCAATGCGGTTATCGGTCACGCCATTGGATGACCTACCGTCAGGCTCAGAGCCTTGGCGGGCAGGTCCGCGCCGGTGAGCACGCGCAATTTGCAATCTTCTACAAGGCCTATTCGAAGCAGGTCGATTCCAGCGAACGCCCCGGCGAGGTGGTCGATGAGCATCGCCGGGTGATGCGATCCTATGCCGTCTTCAATGCCGACCAGATCGATGCGCTGCCGTCCAATTTCTATCCAGAACCGTTATCGCTCGTCCCACCGGGCGACCAGCTCGATCCGCGGGCGCAATGCTTCGGCGATCGCCTGCCGGCGCGGCTGCGGACCGGAGGCGATCGCGCCTATTATAACCTGCGCGCAGACGTCATCACGATGCCGCCCGTCGAACAGTTCGACACGCGTGCTGCATGGGCGGCCACGCTCGCGCACGAGGCCGGTCACTGGACAGGTCATCCAGGCCGGCTTGCCCGATCCTTCGGCAAGCGCTTCGGCGATCAGGCCTATGCGTTCGAGGAGTTGGTGGCTGAACTGACGGCAGCGCTGGTTGGCGCCGATGTGGGTCTCCCAACCACCCATCTCGACGATCATGCGGCCTATATCGATTCTTGGCTCGGCATCCTGCGCAGGGATAATCGTGCCCTGCTCACGGCGGCGGCGCGGGCAGAGGAAGCCGCAGGCTACTTGCTCCGCGCAACGGGTCTTGCCCGCGAGGATGGCGCAGAGGAACTGGCCGCCGCCTGAGGGCACGCACTTGCGATCGCGATGTTCGGCCGTGAGGGAGGTCCTCCCTTCCTCACGCGCAGACCCACCATGCTGGTTGGCTGATCTCGATATCGGGATGGGAACCGAGCAGCGCCAACCAGCGGGAATCCAAGTGGGCAGGAAAAGTGGCGATTTGGTCGATCTCGGAGGGTTCATGTGCCACCATGAATTCGCCGAACAGCCGATTGCATTTGGCACAGCCATTGCTGACATAGCTGCGGCGCTGCGTATGACTGTAGCGCTTCTGAATGACCTTGCGGTCGAAAGACGATGGTAGCCGTTGCAGAATCTCCACCAGCAGATGCGGGTGATCGGTGAGGTCGGGCAAGCTGAAATCGAAAGCGCCCTGATCGGTCGCGATTTCTATACTCGTGATGATCTGCGTCTTTCCCCGGCAGCGTTCGTTCCAACAATTCGCTATCGCGGTCTCGACGGCGATTGTCGCATTCTCGCCAACGGCTTCCAGCGGCGTAAGAAACCCCAACCTTCGATCAAATGCGGCGCGAAGGAATGCGTCCATCGGTAATGTCTGCCGCCAGCTTTCCGGCAGACGACGATGGCGCGCGAGCATGCGGTCATGGGCAGGAATGAGAGCCTGAAAGCCCTCGGCCAGCGAGCCGCCGATGCAGACCGCGGGCAGATCATGGACGATCGGGAAGCCCGGTTGACGCAGCAACCAAAGCCCGCGGATTCCGGATAGACGGTATTGCTCTTGTCGCCGCAGGGTCTCCTCATTGGTCTGCCCCGACCATTGTATCTCAATTGCCACCTTGGCGTTCCCCTTCCCCGCGAGGACGTCAGCTCGCCACGGTTCGCCGGTTGGCGTTGTGCCGCCCACTTCGGTTGCGGCCTGCCAGCCCGAGGATCGCGCGATCTCGACCGCCGTCATCTTCAAATGACGATGCTCTTCGCTTTCGTTGGCTGAAGTGCAGGGACCGGCAGTCCGATGGGCAAAGAATTTCGTTCCCCTCGAAGACCGTTTGAGAACAACCGTTGCCGAGCAGCAGTCCATTCGCAGGTGGTGCAAACGCCGATTTTTGACTTCGAGTTCGCGCCAATCCGCATCGCTCAGATCGAACGACTGAAGCCGATTGTCGCTGTCATCAAGGCAACTGAGAGCCATGGCGCAAACATGCTGGCTGGAGGGAGGCAAGGTCAAGTTCGCTCAAGCAGATCACTAGACAAGCCTATATCGCCCATTACGCCGGGCGCCTTCGAAACGCAGCAGGCCAGCAGACTGCAACCCCCGGATGTCGCGCCGGGCCGTCTTGGGGCTGACCTGCCAGTGAGCCATGATATCCCAGGCCTTGGGGCGATCTCCCTTGCCGACTCGGTCGAGAAACCAGCGCTGACGTTCATTCAGGCCCTCCGTCATTGGGCCATTTATGGGGTCATGATCAGGGTCATTTATAGGGTCATTTCCGACGGGATGCTGACGCATCGTGTTTGCTGCAGCCGTTTGGGGTGTTAGCGGCACGACATCCCAGCGCATGGGCCGAGAGGATTGCCGGGCCATCACAGGGCTTTCGATAACGCCCAGGACAAACGCGCGGATGACGGGCGATGTCGCAACGAGCCGCAGAAAAAACACCGTATCCGGGCCATGTTGAGCGGCAAGCCAGTGCTTTATGGTGCGTTCGCTCGCGTCCGTTTGGCGCATGAGCAGCTTGACGGCGCGGTGGCTGTCCCCGTGTTCCTTCTTCAGTAAGTCGGCCATCACGTCTGCATAGGCCTGGCGCCCGGCCAACGCCCCTTTCCAAGCCGGTAACTTCTTGCCCTTTTTCGGCAACATCTCCCGTTCCTTTCGCAGCTACACTGCTGATGAGAACGTAGAGGCGAGCAGTCGTGGGTTTCGTGCGGCAGCGGATGGTCGCCCTGGCTGCTGCAGCAAACCCATGGAGAGGCGAGCCTTGGAGGACTGGCGCACTCAAGACGGCACCGACCATGACCCGGCATCGCCGATCGTGCGCGCCGCCGAATATGTTCGCATGTCCACCGATCACCAGAAATACTCGACGGAGAACCAGGCCGAGGCGATCCGTCACTATGCCGCCGCCCACGGTATCGAGATCGTCCGGACCTATGCCGATGCCGGCAAAAGCGGTCTCAAGATCGATGGCAGGGACGCCCTCAAGCAACTGATCGACGACGTTCAGACGGGTGTTGCCGATTATACCATGGTGCTCGTCTATGACGTCAGCCGGTGGGGCCGATTCCAGGACGCCGATGAAAGCGCCTACTATGAATATATCTGCAAACGCTCAGGGATATCCGTCGAATATTGCACCGAGCAGTTCGAGAATGACGGCAGTCCGGTGTCGACGATCGTCAAGGGCGTCAAACGCGCGATGGCCGGAGAATATAGCCGCGAATTGTCGGTCAAGGTGTTCGCCGGGCAGGGACGCCTCATCGAAAAGGGCTTTCGCCAGGGCGGGCCTGCTGGATTTGGGCTTCGGCGCACCCTCGTCGATGAGCGCGGCGAAACAAAAGGGATTCTGACGCGCGGAGAGCATAAGAGCATTCAGACCGACCGCGTGATCCTCACGCCTGGCCCGCCCGAAGAAGTCGCCATTGTTCGGGATATCTATCACGCCTTCGTGCATGAGGGGCGCAGCGAACAGGACATCGCCGACGATCTCAACCGCCGCCATATTCCGACCGATCTTGATCGTCCCTGGACCCGGGGAACCGTCCACCAAGTGCTGATCAACGAGAAATATGCCGGTGACAATGTGTGGAACCGGCAATCCTTCAAGCTGAAGAAGAAGCGCGTCCGCAACGACCCGGAAATGTGGATCCGGGCTGCCGGCGCGTTCGATGCCATCGTCGAGCGTGACCTCTTCGAAGCCGCCAAGGCAATCATCGGCGCTCGTTCGTTCCGATTGTCGGACACCGAAATGCTGAGCGCGCTAAAGGTCCTCTTGGACAGACGGGGCCTCTTGTCGGGGATAATCATCGACGAGTGCGAGGGCATGCCCTCGAGCAGTGCCTACAGCTCCCGGTTCGGAAGCCTGCTGCGCGCATATGATCTGGTCGGATATACGCCGGATCGGGACTATCGATATGTCGCGATCAATCGGGCCTTGCGCAAACTTCATCCGGAGATCCTCGGCCAAGTGCTCGATGGCCTGCGCGATATGGGCAGCGAGGCCGTTCAGGACTTCCAGACCGACCGCGTGATCGTCAACGAGGAATTCAGCCTCTCGGTCGCCATCGTCCGTTGTAACCCTACGCCCACGGGGTTGCTGCGCTGGAAGATCCGCTTCGACACGTCGCGGATGCCCGACATCACCATCGTCGTGCGCATGGATACCGCCAACCGGGCCGCTTTCGACTATTATCTGTTTCCGCGCCTCGATCTTGTCGCCGACCGCCTGCGGCTTGCAGAAGACAATGGCCTTAGCCTTGACGCCTATCGCTTCGACACCCTCGACCTGCTGTATGAAATCGCCGCACCGATCGCCATTGCGGAGGCAGCCTGATGTCCGCCACACGCCCACAGCAGATCGAGCTCATCCCGATCTCGCGGATTACCGTCCTTAATCCACGCGCCCGAAACAAGCGGCAGCACCGGGAGATCGTGAACAATATTGAGACCATTGGTCTCAAACGTCCGATCACGGTGAGCCGCCATGATGGCCCGAGTGGCCCGCGTTATGATCTGGTCTGCGGAGAGGGCCGCCTCGAGGCCTTCCAAATGCTCGGCCAGTCGGAAATTCCCGCGGTGGTGATCGAAGCCAGCGAGAACGAATGTCTGGTGATGAGCCTGGTCGAGAATATTGCGCGTCGGGTGCAGCGGCCGATCGACGTGATGCGCGAGGTCGGCGCCTTGCGCAATCGCGGATATAGCGAGGCGGAAATCGGACGGAAGATCGGCGTCGCCAGCTCCTGGGTCAGCATGGTCGTTTCACTGCTCGAGCGGGGCGAGGAGCGGCTCGTCGCGGCGGTCGAGACCGGCCTGATTCCCATCAGTCTCGCTATGGAGATATCCCGCGCTGAGACCGAGGAGGCGCAAAGTCTCCTGCTTGAGGCCTATGAAACCGGCAAGCTGCGAGGCAAGAAACTGGCGGCTGTCCGCCGCCTTCTTGATTTGCGCATGCGTGGTCGCAACAGGTCGCTCTCGCAGGGGCGGTTGGGCCGGAAAAATGCCAACCGGAAGATGACCGCCAACGACCTCATGCAGGTCTACCAGCGAGAGGCTGAAAAGCAGCGCCTTTTGGTCAAGAAATCCGATTTTACCCAGACCCGGCTGCTGTTCATTGTGGAGGCCATGAAGGACCTCCTCGCTGATGAGGGGTTTGTGACATTGCTGCGCGCTGAGTGCCTTGAGACAATGCCGCGCGCGCTCGCCCTCCGGATCGCAGGAGATGACGATGACTGACTGGGCATTGGACGGCGGCGGAATGGACGAAACGGGCACCGACAATCGCGTGAGCCTTGGCTTCGAGCGCGAGACCGTAACCGTGCCGATCGATGCCATCGTCGCCCTGAAGTCGTTGCGGGAAGGGGTGCGCGATAGCCGGAAATTCGCGCAGATCGTGAGTTCTATCAAGGCGATCGGCCTTGTCGAGGCGCCCGCCGTCGTTCCCGACACGCAGCATCCCGGGAAATATTTCCTGCTCGATGGCCATCTGCGCATCGAGGCGCTCAAGCAGCTTGAGGTGCAAAGCGTCGATTGCCTGATCGCGACGGACGACGAGACCTATACCTACAACAAAAGGGTCAACCGCCTACCGCCGGTGCAGGAACACAGAATGATCGTCCGGGCCATTGAGCGCGGGGTCGCCTCGGCGATGATCGCCGACGCGCTCGGCCTTGAGGTACAGTCGATACGGCGGCGCTTCCGTTTGCTCGACGGCATCACTCCGGAAGCCGCCGATATGCTGAAGGACACCAATTGCTCGATGAAGGTGTTCGATATCTTGCGGCGCATGTCGGCGGTACGCCAAATCGAGGCGGCGGACCTGATGATCGGCCAGAACAACTTTACCCTCATGTTCGCGCGCGCGCTCCTGGCCGCGACGCCGGATGAGCAGCTAGTCGCCCAACGGAAATCGACAAGGCCCGATGCCTCTGGTCCGACGAGCCAGCAGATCGCGCGCATGGAACGCGAGCTCGCGGCGCTGCAGACCCAAGTCAAGTCGGTCGAGGATAGTTACGGGATCGACAATCTCCACCTGACCGTGGCGCGCGGCTATATCGCCAAGCTGCTCGGCAATGCGCGGGTTTCGCGGTGGCTTTCCAATCATCGCCAGTAATATCTCGGCGAATTTCAGCGGATCGCTGAGATCGAGGCAATCGGCACAATGTCAGCTCAGGTGGACGGATGATGGGGACCCGGACCCGATAAGCGCGGGGACCATGGGAGACGCCGCACGATGGGGCGGATCGAGCATGGCGGTGGGAATGGCGGCGATCCCGCAGGAAGCCCACCAGGCCGGCCGTCATATGGACCGGCCGCGTGCGGTGATTGAGCCGCATGTTGGAGACGGGCGTGCCGACGACGGACCGGTTCGGCACGCCCGTCCCATCCCCACGAGCGAGCGCGGCACTGCATAGTCGCTGTTCCGGCCAGCAAGCGCCTGCTCTTCCCGTTGAGACCTTGGCCCCTCGCCAGAGGATGCGCATGCTTGGGCCATCGCGCTGGCGGCCGCAACCCGGGGCCAATCCGGCCGAGTTGGCGCTTGCGCGCCTGCCCGCTCCACCTGGCATTGTCCCGGGTTTCCCTTGGGCTTTGCCCGGCGGTGCTGCCGCCGCTTCCTTCGATGGCCCGGAGGCTGCGCATCCGGCGGATGGGCCGCCGGCCCCAAGTGGAACGAAAGGCAAAGCTCATGACCAGCACTCTCTCAGCGATACTCTCCGCGCTCGAACTCGGTCATCTTGATCGCACCAGCGACCTGCGCACCCTAGAGGCGCCGCCCCCCGCCGAAGCCATGGAACAAACTGTCAGCGCTGTCTGGAGCGATCTTTTCGCGCTTTTTCCCTTTAGTGCGCTCGAGCGCGACATCGAGGATCTGGGCTGGGGCCTGGTCAATCTTTTCCACCGCGCCGCCGCCAAGAAGCACCAGATGATCGACCGGCTGACGGACGAAATTCGGCTCGTGCTCGCCGAGCAGGATGGCTCGGAGGTCGCGACCGCCGACCTTGAGGACAAGATCGATCTCGCCCGCAAGATCGAGCAGTCCGCCGAGGCTTATGAGACCATGCGCGACACGGCGGCCCGCCATTATCTCCACGAGACGGGCCGTTCCTGGGTGCCGGCGTCGGGCAACCGCATTTCGCTCGGCACGACCGCGGCGATCGTCGATGGCCGGTCCTATCTCCAGGCGCGGCGAGAAAGGGTGCGCGATGCCAATATGGTCCATGGCACGCCCGTGATCTTCGCCGGCGGGCGGCTGCGTTTCGCCAGCGACGACGATGCCAAGCAGTTCGCGGATAACCTGTTGCGAACGCTCAATGCCGTTCGTGAGCGGGTGGGCGACATGTATCTCGTCCATGGCGGCGACATGAAAGGCATTGAGCGCCTGGCCGCGTCCTGGGCCGAGCAGAACGGTATCCAGCAGCTGCGGTTCGGGCTCGATCGCAAGCTCGGCGATCGCGCGGGGTTCCGCCGCAATGAGCAGATGCTTTCGGTCAAGCCGCGCTACGTCATCGCCTTTCAAGGCAATGGTGTCACTGAAAGGCTGGTGATCGAGGCCAAGGCGCGCGGCATCCACGTCGTTGATCGCCGCGGACCGCTTGGCACGCCGCCAGCGTCGCGATCCTGCGGTTGATCCGCCGCGCCGGCCGCTTCGGCGGCCGGCTTTCCCCGTTTCGAAATGCTGCAAATGCCGGAGGGGAGGAGGGCAGGACGGTGGCGTCCTGTTTTCCCGGAGGTTTGCACCATGTTCATGCCCGATCACCCCACGGCGCGCGCGCTCCTGGCTTTTCGCACGGCGTATGGCCGCTACTGGAAAGCGAAGCTGTTGTTCTTGTGGTCAACCGGCCGCGACATCGAAGAGGCGCGTGCCTGCGCCAGTTGCGCAACCAGGCCGGCCCGGCATGGCTTCGCCGGCTATCGTCGCACCGCTGGCGCGCGATCGAGAGATTGGCGGAGCTCGGCGATCGGCAGGCCGCCTCGATCTTCCTTGATCGCGCGCGCGAGTTTCACGAAGGGGCACGCTTTGGAGCTACCGTTGCCTCTGCCCCGGCGCTGCACCTGCTGGCGATATCCTGCGAGCTGGGACTCAAAGCCTATCTTATGAGCCGGGGCTGGTCGCACGAGGAGGTCGCGAGCGATATCGGTCACGACCTCCTTACCGCCTTTGAAGAGGCGCGACAGCTCGGCCTCCCGTCCCGGAGCCGTATTCTCGTCGATGTTCTTACAAGCCTCGGTCCCGCCTATGCCGCGCATCGCATCGACGCGCTGGTGGCGGATGGTTATGTTTGCGATTTCGCGGCCGCACTGCGCGCGACGGGCTCGCTCCTCGATGCCGTGGCGGCCGGACTAAGCCTGCCGATGCCGGCGCCGTAACTGCGCCTTCTTGCCTATCCCCTTGCATAAGCATGCCATCGTTTGGGTTCCGCCGGACCGCGGCGCGGAACATGGTCCGTTCGCCGCGCGGTTTGAGGCGGCGGGCGGGGCAAAGTCGAGTTTGAGGTTCGCCAAGCTGTTGGACCGGCGTGGTCCCATAGCTCGCGGATGCCCATGATTACCATGGAGGGGTTCCTGGCACGGCCAAGCGACGAAACGTCCTTCTCCTCATCTGACCCCTAAGTCGGCCATCCAGCCCATCCAACCCGCGAGCCCTCGGGCCGAGTTGCCGTGTCCCACGGCTGCCCGCACCACCCCTTGTCTCGGGGTTTCCCGGCGCTGCGCCTGCCGGTGGATGGTCCGTCCTGTCCGCCTTGGCCGGGGATCAGTCGAAGGGACGGTCCCTTGGACCCAGTTCGAAGGAACTTCAGCCATGCAGAATCTCGTCATCCTCGCCGGCAATGTCGGCGCCACGCCCGAAGCCCGCACCACCCAGGGCGGCACCCGTATCACCCATTTCAGCCTGGCCACCTCGCGCCCGAAGCGCGACAGCAACGGCAAGATCCTCCGCGACGACAATAACCGCCGGCTCGAGGATACCGAATGGCATCGGATCACCTGCTTCAACGGGGTCGGCAAGACGGTCGAGCAGTATGTCGACAAAGGCATGAAGGTCATGGTCCGTGGCCGCATTCACTACACCCGCTGGACCGACAACGAGAATATCGAGCGCTACGGCGTCGAGATCATCGCCGATGAAGTGACCTTCCTCACCCGCGCCAAGGCGAACGACAACGCAGGCGGTGGCCATGAGCCTGAGGACGATGAAATCCCATTCTGAGACCGGTCCCATCAGGCCCGGCGGCGTCGCCGCCGGGCCTCCTTTCCTGTTCAGGCACGAAATGACGCAAGCGGTTCAACGGGATCGGCATCGCCCCTGGGCATGGCGATCCCAGCGCAGCACGGTGCCGGTGCGGATCATAGCGCAGCTCAGGTCGCCGATAGAGGGCGCGGCGCACCAGGCGCCGGTCCTGTTGCCGCGCGCATTGCCGGTTGAAAGGCAGCGCATGGTGGGACCATCGACCAGAATGTGGCCCGTGCTGGTCCGCCCCTGAGCGCCGCCGAGCAGATTAACAAGAGCGTCACGGGCGGCAAGGGCACTCGCCTCGGGGCAAGGCTGACCTGGCCGGCAACTCCCGTCCATCTCTCGCGCTGCAATTCCGGCGAGGCGGACATGTATGCCTCCGCGGCACCAGATCGGTCCATCTCCATCCCAGACGCGGGTAGGTGTGCAGGTGAAGACCTGGCCATCGGGAATGACGGTGGCGGCAAGCAGGAGTGCGAACAGCATAGCGGCGACACTAGCCCAGAGGCACGTGCTTGTCATGGTGTGCCATCCGTCAGACCGGCGGGGCGGGAGTAACCGCCTAGGCAAATATCGGCGGGATCACGGGGTCTGGCCGGCGGGTCTACCCGCTCTCAATCGGGCGCAATCCTTGGTCCGACCGGCGGCCTTTTGCGATCAACCCGCAAGGGGTCCGGTCGCTGCGCTACGGCTTTTTGGGCTGCGCTAAAAAAGTGATCGCGGCCGCCGGCCGGACACGTCGGGCGCCAGTCGAGCGGGACGGACCCGCCGGCGCGCAAAGGAGCCCCAACATGTTCACCGACATCGCAACCGCTCGTCGTCACGCCTTCAGTCTCTCGCGCAGCCTCATGGTGGTCACCTTCGTCATCGCCATTGGGCAGCAATATGGGGTTATCACCTCGGAGGATGCGGACGGCAGCGTTGCCCTGGTGGCCGAATATGATCCATTCGCCTGATGGCTCCTCCGGGAGCCTACGGCTCCCGGCTTTGCCATGGAGGACGTGTCATTGATTCAACGAAAATAAAGGGAGCAGCGCTAGGCGTTTGGCATGGATGACGGTGCGCCAATCGAAATTGCCAGCGATGATCCCTTATGGAACCAGGCGATCCAAGATGTGAACGCGTGGCGCGGCGCGTGTCTGCAGCATTTCTCGGCGGCTGAAGCGGCCGTCACCGAAACGCTGCTCCTTCTCAAGGCCATTCCGGGTAGAGGGGAGGCAGTACGGTTGCGGCATTTGATCGGTCAGCGTTTCGATGACCTCAGCAAACTTATCGAGGCGGATGGCGCTTTCGCAAAGGAAGGCAAGGCGGCGGGTAAGGCTCTATTGGATCTCCGCACGCTCGAGGGTCTACGGTCATTTCTGGCTCATGGTCAGGCAAAGATCGCGCTTGAGCGAACCGGCAAATGGACCGTGATATTGCGCCATGTCTCGATCCGCGGGCAGCAAGCTGAACGCTTGATGCTGCTTTTCGAGCAAGCCGAAGCTGACGAAAGGCTCGTCGATCTGAAGCGCAAAAGCCAGAAGCTGTGCTCCGTTCTTGGCAATTTCCGGCGAACCGTAAAGATCTGAACGGGCGGTTCCGGCGATGCCGGACCGGGCTCTAGGCTTCGCCCTGAGCCTTGGCTTTCCAAGTCTCAGCCCATTCGGGTGACGATCCCTGCCGCGGGCGGTGCGCTATTTTGCCAGTGAAGCTCTCTTCCTCGGGCGTCGGCTGTGATAGGTTACGAGTAGAGGGGGAAGAATGCTTACTCAGATCAAGAAGATTAAGGGCTTAGGCGTTTTTGGCGATTACGCGGCGGCCGCCGATTTTCCCGCCTTTGGCCGCTACAACGTAGTTTATGGCGAGAATGGCTCTGGCAAAACAACCCTCTCGCGGCTGCTTGCCTGCCTGGAATCGGGTGAGCATCCCGATCACCCCGATCTTGAGTTCACAGTTGAATCGCAGTCCGGCCAGCTCACGAAGGGAGTGAAGTATGGCCGCCGCGTACGTGTCTTCAACAGCGACTTTGTTGAAGCGAATATCGGTCGTTTCGACGGGCCGCTTCGGCATATTCTCATCCTCGGCGAAGAGAACAAGGCCATTGCCGAGGAGCTGAAGGCTGAAATCGCCATTCGCGACGATCGAGTAAAGCGTGTCCAGGCCAATGAGGCTGCCGTGGTCAAGCTTGTGAATGACAAGGGCAAGTTGTTTTCCGCCATCGCCAAGACCATTGGTGAGGCCACCAGCGGGTCAACCCTTCGCAGTTATCGCAAGCCCGACGCTGAAGCAGCCTACGTCAAGCTTGGGGATGAGAGGGCTCTATCCGAAGGCGAATACGAGGTTCATCGCGGCACCGTTCGTCAGGAGCAAATGCCCGAGATTAACCCGCTCACCATCCCGCGGGGTCCCGAACGACCGGGGCAGGAGCCCATCAGCGCCTTGCAGGCTGCCGCTGGCGCCGGGGATCGTGCCAAGGCACTGACGATGCGTTCGGCGCAGTCGGCCGTCATCGCCCGTCTTGCGGAAAACCCCGATATAGCCCTCTGGGCCGAACAAGGCGTTGGTATCCATGCCAAACATGCAACCGGTCGCTGCGAATTCTGCGACCAGATCATGCCTGCTGACCGCCTCAGGGCACTTTCCGACCATTTCAGTGTCGAAGACCAAAGGCTGAAGGAAGAAATCGACGCGGAGCGCCTCAGCCTCCGCGCCATCATCGATGCGCTTGGCAGGACGGCGCTGCCCGATCGTCTGATGTTCTATTCCGAACTTCGAGCAGATTACGACGCCGCGCAGACATCGGTTGAAGCTGAGCTCGCGACCCTGCAGCTGAGCCTGGAGAAGATCGATGGGATCCTGACCGAAAAGCTGACCTTGCGGACCACGGCTTATGAGCCGGAAATCGCCTGTGATACGATACAGCTGACCGCAGCGCTGGGCATGATTAAGGCGCTCATCGCGCGCCATAATGACAAAACGGCAGGCTTCGAGCGAGAGAAGCGGGCGGCCCGCGACGCCATTGAGGCGCATCATCTTCTGTCCATCAAAGCCGATGTCGAAGAATTAACTGACAAGGCTGCAAAGCTGAATGCTGAAATCGAACTGTGGCAAAACGGCGGTGAGGATCTTGAGGACAAACGCGGGATCGAGGCTCTGTCTCAGTCAATTCGAGAGAAGCAAGCCAAGGTTTCAAGTGCACATGCGGGCGGGCTTGGCCTGACCGACCTTCTCAAACAGTTCCTTGGCAGGACGGAGCTACGCTTTGAGTCCGGCGATGAGGGCTATCGCGTCCTGCGGCGCGGCAAGCCGGCCAAGCGCCTGAGTGAGGGCGAAAAGACAGCCGTCGCCTTCATCTATTTCCTCGTGCAACTTAAGGATCAGGATTTTAACATTGGCGAAGGAATCGTCGTCATCGACGATCCGATTTCCAGTCTTGATGCTTCGGCGATCTATCAGGCCTTCGCATTCCTCAAGAACGAGACCCAGCGCGCGAAGCAACTATTCATCCTGACCCATAATTTTGAATTCCTTAAGTTAATCATAAACTGGCTGCAGAATGTGCGCGGCCAAGAAAATACGAAATCCTATTCGATGGTGCTATGCACGGAGACTGAAGAAGGTCGATCTGCGAGGATAACTCCGTTGGATAGGCTTTTGATCGATCATGCGACCGAGTATCACTATCTCTTCAAGGTGCTCCATACATTCAAATCAGATGGAACGATTCTCGGTTGTTACCATGTTCCAAATATTTCTCGTAAAGTACTTGAGACGTTTCTCGACTTCCATGTTCCATCGCGCAAGTCGCTTTATCAGAAAATGGATGACGTGGATTATGACCCGATCAAAAAGACGGCAATTTATAAATTTGCAAATGACCTGTCGCACCATACAGGAAAGAGTTTTGATCCTGCCCTCGTGGCAGAGGCGCAAAAGAACGCAGAATATTTATTGGATATGATTAAGTCTGTGGCGCCGCTTCACTACGAAGGCTTGAGAAAACTCTCCGAGACGTAATCTGGTTCTCCGTCCCCATCTGTTGAAGTGCATTGTCTGTCAGCGTTTAGGATGCGCTGAGGGCGGCATCTTCGCACAGGAGCAGGCGGCGCAGGCGCGCAAGCATGTCGACGCTGCTCGACACATCGACGGTCGCTGTCTCTAAAAGGGTTGTGTGGCCGGTGATGCGGTGCTGGGCGTGGACCGCCTCTGTCATGCCCAAGCCTGGATGGTGCGGATATAGCAGCGTTAGCCGCGGAGCATGATAAAGCTGCGCATAGGCCATCATCTGATAGATGTCGGCTTGGGAGACCCCCTGCTTGGGATCATCCATTCGTGATGCGATCCTTTTCCATTTGGTGTCGATCACATGTACCACGACGCCCGAACGACGGATCAGAATGTCCGGTTTGGTCTGGAACAGGCCGCGGCCGCTGTCCTCGGCAGAGAGGCAGAACAATCGCCCGCCCTGCAGAGATACGGTAAACTCCGTTCCGGCAAGCGCGCGTGCTATCAGCCGCCCGACATACTCCTCAAACAAGGTGTTCATTTCGAAGAGGAGGGCGGTCCCCTGACCGGTGCCGCCGGTCGTTGTTTGGTAGCGGCTCTGGAGGAGAAGCCGGGCCATGCCGAACAAGTCTCGCCAAGGACGATTGGTGCGATCGATGACCGCTTCATCCCATCGTAGGCCCGACACCGGTACATCGGTTATGTCCGCGTAGACGAAGGCGAGTTCGCGCAATCGCTGTTGGTTGGCCGGACGACGCGATATGCGGGACACGTGCGAAATGGCCGCCTTCATGATGCGGTTGAGCGCTATGTCCTCCGACAGAAGATCGAAGCGGCAGGCCAGGCGGGATGGGTTGACGGCATGGCGGGTGAACTGCCGGGTAATGTCGAGCCTGCCGCGCAGTGTCGGCAGATCTTCCTCATGCCCGACATAGCGACGCGGCGTGCCCTTGCGCAGGGCTTCGGTCAGCTTGTCGCAGAAGATGCGGATCAGGATTTCAAGCAGCGTTTCGCGCTGCCAGGCAAGATCAGTCACCGCACCAAGGTCGATTTTGAGATCGAGCGCGACAGCCAGCATGTGGATCAGGCGTTTTCGGATCGCCGCATTTTGATGATCGATCGTTTCGCCTGGCGCTACGTCTATCTTGGGTAGAATCTCCAAGCTGCAATCGCGGGCCGCCAGAATTCCTACCACGCCCCGCGCGCGCAAGGCGTGTCGACCGTGGTCGAGCACGCCGCCTCCGCCCCGCCCGGCAAATGCCGATTGGGCGGCTAGGCTGGCCAGCTTATCAGCGTGGTGCGGGGGAATCTGGACCGCGCCGTCGCCATAAGTGAGTTTGTCCCACTCGCGAACGATGTAGGATGGCATCAGATTTCGAATTCCGAAAAATCGAAGCTTGCCTTCACGCTCCAGCGCAGCTTGTCGCCCCCAAATTCATCTTCAGCAAAGCTCGCCGGCGTGGAAAGCCTTTTTGCCCCAATGAACCGAGCACCCGCCGCGCCGTCGCTGTCGCCGAGTACGGCAGCGACCTTTGACCAGTCCTCATAGAAATACTCGGCCAGAAGCGGGATGACCTTGTGGCGCATGACGTCCTCGACGTCCGCACGTCTGCGGCATCCTGTGAAATAGGCGTGACCGATTTGGTGTTCTCGATCGAAAAGATACTCGATCCGTTCATTGATGGTTCGCATCAGTTTGCACAGATCGATTCCGTCGACATTATTGGCGTCGATTTGCTTTGCCGCCAGCGCTCCGCGAAGCGCTTCGGTGTCTGGCATCAACTCGCGGAACGTGAACCGGCGGCGCAGCGCGGTGTCGAGCAGCGCGATTGAACGGTCAGCGGTGTTCATGGTGGCGATGATGTGAAGGTTCGACGGTACGCCGAAGCTTGTTCCGGAATAGGGTAGCCGGACCCTTACTTCGTTCTCGCAGCCCAAGCGTTTGTCCACTTCGAGCAACGTAATCAGCTCGCCGAACACCCGCGAGATGTTGGCCCGGTTGATTTCGTCGATGACCAGCACATGTGGCCGTGCGCCAGCGACGGGGCGCTCCGCGTTGGGGCCAATGACGACGGTTTCCAGCGCATCCCAATCGATCTCGTCCGGATCCAATCGATAGGCGGACTGCCGCCGAAAGTTCCGCGGGTAGAAGGCGCTTCGCTCTGCGCCCTCGTCATCGCGCCATATCCATTTGACGCTGCGGCGGTGGGGATGGAAACTGGCATCGGGATCGAACCGATATTCGCCGGTCACCTGCCCAAAGGCGCGATAGCTATCCCGTCCATCAGAAATGACCACATAATCATCGATCTGAAGGCCCGATCGGAAAGCGTAGGTCATCTCGATATTGGGGTCCTTGCCGGAGGCATCGGGATCCTTTTTCTCGTTCCACTCCTTCCGAATTTCTTCGAAATCGTCGAAGCGTTCGTCGGACCAGTCGATATCGCCACCCCAGCCCAGATGGATCAGCGCGCCGTCGAGCCCTTCCTTAATGCGATCCTCTTGATTGCCGCGCTGTCCGAGGGCGATCTTATAAATCGATCTCGAGCGGTCGAGCCGGCGCGTGGGCGCATCACCCGTGTCGAGCCGCGCCCTTTCGCTGATGAGCTTGAAGACACCGGCATGCGGCTTGAGGCTGAAGCCGCCTGATGCGGTAACATCCTGCTCCTGGTCACCCTCCAGCTCGGTTCGGGTCGTCGGCCTCAATCCTTCGACGAAATCCTCATAAGAGAAGGACTGGTGGAAGGTGACGAACTCGATCTGCCCTTCGCCAGCGAGGCGGCGATATTCGGCCATCAGGCGATCCCTGTCGTGGCGCAATTGCGCCGCCGCAGCGTCTCCGAGACAGAGCCGCACGGCTTCCCACGCCGTGGCGTAGGTCTTGCCGGTTCCGGGCGGGCCGTACAGGATCAGGTTCGTGGTTTGCGGCAGTTGTTTTTCCGGTAGCAACGGCTCGTCCGACGGTGTTGTATCTTCCTGGGCGTTGCGGTCGATCACGAGAAAACCAAGCCGCGTAAGCATGTCGCGCGACCGGGTTGCATCGACGATTTTCGTTGATGGCCCGAGGATCGCGCGTAACCCGACATTGGCAATCGCCTTTGCAGGATAATGCCTGCCCTTTTCCTCCACCCAATAGCTGTTGGGATTTCTGAAATCATGCGTGGTGAGAAACTGCTGAACGCCTAGCGCATCGCATTCAGCCATTGCCTCAATGACGGCCTCGCGGGTCAGTTGCATAATATCCTCGTGGATTGCCTCGTACCAGTCCAGCACGGCGGTCAGCGTCGATAGCTGGGGAATAACTGCTTTGATGACACGTCGCGCTTGCATGTCGCCCGGCGGATTGTGCCGCAAGCGGCTCGGAAGATTGGTTTGACGGCCTTGGCTCGGAAGATAGGTGTCGAATTTCTCGCAAGGCGGCGGCGGTGCGTCCGCATCGTCCTCTAGCCACAGGCGGACGCTTTTCCCCTCTAGTTCAAGAGCAATCTGTCTTTCATCATGCAGGGCGAAGCTGATGATCTTCTGGTTGCCTTCGGGTTTGATCGTGGGAATGGGATCGCCATAGCGTCGGCGTAGCTCTCGATCGGCTGCGGCGATGTCAAAATTGCCGTCTGGGTGAAAGGCAAAGGTAAATTTGACCGTCGAGCTATTGGTGGGACCTGCGCGCTCGGCAAGCTCGGCATCAATCATCGCAGTGAATTTCTTGGACCCAAGCGCGCTGCAGATAGCGGGCATGGCGTTGTGAAGATTCATGTCACGATGCACCTGACCTGAGATCACCGTGAAGTGCTTGCGCCCCTCCTGGCGCGCGCTATCGGCATAATGTCTCGCAACAAACTGGCGGATGCGGTCAGCCTGGGATTCATCGACATTAGTCTGTGATGCGTTCAAAAAACGAATATAGGCCGATAAAGCCGATCTGTAGCTGCTCAGGGAATCATAGAGATTTCCCTCAATGGGCATGCCCGAAGGATTGGCCCTACCTGCCGCTTGGTCCGAAGTCGTATAGGTCAGCGCCTGCATGATCGCGGCGCAGCCATCTCGGGCAAAGGCGGCATCAAGATCACCGAAATGCTTTTCTATACGACGCGCATCGGAGAGCCGGGTGGAGATGCTGGAGGTAGCTTGTCCCTCGGCACTGAGCGCAGCCTTGAACGCATGGTCCTGCATAAAGTCAGTCAGCCGAAGCGCGCAAGGCGCGGACCGAATTGATCGATGAAGGCCTTCATCATCGTGATGGCCCATTCATGCTGCTCGTCCCAGTCGGAAACGTCATATCCTCCGTCACGCGTCGCGCGGATAACGGTCTTTTTGACGCTGCCTTCCTTCTCCCATTTCAAACCCATGCCGATGGCCGTATCGATTGTGGCGCGATCAACGACGAGCGCGTTGTAGCGCTGCCGATCTTCGTCGCGATCATTATTGAGATTCACCTGGACCTTATCCTTGGTGACGCTGGTGCTGATATGTGTACCGCGAATCAGGGGTCGCATTGGCGCCCAGTTTGAACCGGGCTTCGCCATGTCCAGACCGGCGGCTTGAGCTTTTTGCGTCAGTTCGCTCAGATAGCGTTCGATTGGTCTTGTCATTCCGTGTCGCTTTCCTCCGCATGAAACTGAAGTTCGAGCAGATTTTAGTTCTGTCGATCTTTCATCTTTCTAGATAGGCAAATTATAGCTCAATGGGGTGACAAACTCTGTCGGGGTCAATGGAGCGCGCGGCTCGTGACGTGATCTCGAGCTTGCCTGGGGCTCACCCGATCCAGCCAATCCCGACGTCACCACTCGGGTTCTGACGATCCTACTCGCCGAGGAATACTGATCGGCACGGCCTCCCCCCGACCGGGGGGATGGCCGTGAAAAGTCTGCTTGAGCAGACTGCGCGCAAAGGATGTCCACGCACCAAGTGCGCTCGGGGAGGGGAGGGTGCACCGGAGCATCGCCCCCGTGCGGCCGATGCAAAGCTGTGAACCGGCGCGGGATCAGACCATTTGAGGAGTTAACGCCATGTCCGCCTATTTCGCCGCGCATCCCGATCACGCGATCCTCTTTGCGTTCGGCTGTTTCGCGCTCACCGTCTACCTGTTCCGCTATGTCGGTCCCGGCATCGGCGGCGGCGGCGACTGGTTATCGCGCGACCATTATGAGCGCAATCTGCGCGACGGTCCGGACGACTATTGCTGAGCTGGCCGCACCGATGAGAACGATCGCCGTGAGCCTTCTCAAGGGCGGGGTAGGCAAGACCTTTCTCGCCACGCATCTCGCCTGGTATCTGGCCGAAGCGGCAGGGCGCCGGGTCGTGTTCGTCGACCTAGACCCGCAAGGCAGTTCGTCGCGCCGTCTAGCCCGCGAGCGGCCGGGTGGCTTCGCGGCCGATCTCTTCGATCCGTCGGCGGCGCTTGCCGCCGACGGTCGGGTCGGTCTCACTTTGCTCGCCGCCGATCAGCGTTTGCAAATGATCAAGGCGGCGCAGGATGTGCGCGACTTTCTCGGCCGCTTTCCTGCGCTCGCGCCCCATTTCGACCTGTGCGTGATCGATACCGGTCCCAAATGGGATGAGCTGACCCTGAGCGCTCTCGCGGTCGCCGACGCAGTGATCGCGCCCGTCCAGGTCGCCGAAGATTCGGTCGAGTGCGCCAAGATGCTGCTGACCGCGCTGCGCAAGGCCGAGGCGGCGAGGGCAGGGCGCAAGATCGATTTCCTCGGATTGCTGCCATCGATGGTCAACCCGTTCGACCGGCGCGAAATAGACAATGCCGTCAAGCTCGCGCACGCGGTGGGCGAGCGGCTGATGTTCCCGGCCTTTATCAAGGCGCGACCGACCTACAAGCATGCCGCGGAAAATCATCGGCCGGTCTGGATGGAGGGTGGTGGCGGCGCCAAGGCGGCGGCCGAGGAAATTCGGCCGATCCTCGCCGAGATCGAACGGCGGCTCGGTTCAGCGCCAGCGGCCGCCATCTGATGGGTAAGTTCGACGAACGCATCGAGGAGTTCGGCCTGCTCGTCGGCGCGCATGAAACAGCGCGCCGGATCGAGGAAATCCCTCTGGATCGAGTCATCCCCGACCCCGGCAATCCCCGGCGCAGTTTCGACGATGACGCCCTGGCCGAGCTTGCGGCCTCCATAGCGGCCCGCGGGCTCTTGCAGCCGATCACGGTTGCGCCCGCCGACGCCGCCGGCTTGCATCGCATCCGTTTGGGCGAGAGGCGCTTTCGTGCCTCCCAACTCGCGGGCCGGGTGACGATCCCGGCGATCATCGTGGCCGAGGGGGAGGGAACCCATCTGCTCGCCGATCAGATCGTTGAGAACGATCAGCGTGCGAACCTGTCTTCGGTCGAGCTCGCTCATGCGATTGCCCGTATGCTCAAGGGCGGCATGAGCCAGGTCGAGATCGCCGCTGCGCTGGGCCGCTCAAAGCAGTTTGTCTCGCTCTATGCAGCCTATGGGGACATGCCTGCCTATCTCCGGGAAGTGCTGCCGCGCGCGTCGATCCGGCTGCTCTACGACCTGCATCGCACAGCCAGGGATTATCCTGCGGAAGTCGAGGCCTATGTGGGCGCCTGGGATGAGAGCGGCGCGACATTGGCGGAAGGCGCACGATTCATTGCCGGACTGAAGGGAAAGACGGACGCTCCCAGTATCGAGGCAGCACAGGTGCAGGCCGCGCCGGTGCCCGCCGTCCGTCCCGAACCGCAGGCAGGGACTGAGCCAGTCGCGCGACCAGGGGCGCAAACGCCAGAGGCCAGCCTTCCCGTTGAAGTTGATGGCCGTCCCGCGCGTCTTGTTCTTGGCCCGCGTGTCGTCGTGATCTTTGGCGATGGTTCTCGGCAGGAGGTGGCGACCGAACGACTTTGCGCCGTGTCTGAGGGACGCCCCGACGCCGCGATGCTCTGACCCTCTTCCTCCGCGTTCGCATTTCCTGTTCGTGTGTATGTCGGCCGTGCCCCTTTTGGGGTGCGGCCTTTTCCGTAGATACGAGCCGGGGCGGCGCCGTCGGCGCCGCCCTCGTGGATCAGGCGTAAATGATAGGCGCATTTTGCCAAATATGGTCGAAGTCTGCTCAAGCAGACTATCAGATGAGTTGAGTGAAGGTGAGGGCCGGATAGGCGTGACGCCGGGGATGTATGACAATAGCCTTTGATGCATGTCCGTCTTCACCTTTCGTCTCGACGATGCAGTCGCTCAGCGCTTCGATGCTGTGGCGGAGAGCGCCGGTGGCCGCTCGGTTTTGCTGCGGCGCCTCGTCATGAATGCAGTGGACGCGGAGGAGGGCGAGCGGTCGGGGCCAGTCCGCCGGCGGGAGCGAGCAACACGGCGGTTTGAGATCCGGCTGAGCGATGCAGAAATTGCCGCGCTGGATGCCGAGGCTGATGCTTTGGGTATGAAGCGCACAGACTGGGTGACAAGGCTGGTGCGCCGCTGGCTGCATTCGGCGGCATCGCTGCCGCTTGAAGAGCGGGCGGCAGTGGCTCAGGCGTGGCGCGAGCTCAACCGGATCGGCATCAATCTCAATCAGGCGACGCGGGCGCTCAATGCCTCGGTGATGGTGGAATCCGGGCTCGATGTTGCCCGCGAGGCGGCGCGGGTGGCAAGCTTCCGGGCGGAAATCGGGACGGCGCTTGCCGGTCTCGGCGCCGCGCTCAAGGGCGATCTTGCCTATTGGGACAGCCTCGATGCTTGAGGAGGAGGGCATCCTGCCGCTGCCCAGCCTCATGGAGGCATGGCGGCCGCCCACCGGCGGGAAACGGATACTGCGGGGGGCTTATGTCCGCGTCGGGCGAGGCGGATCGGGCCGGGGAGGGCCGGGGCGGCCCGTGCCGCTGAGCCAGGCCGAGGCTCGGGCCAAGCTCGAGCGGATCGTGCGCAAGGCCCCGGAGGTCATGGTCAAGGTCTCGGGAAAGCAATATGGCGCGCATCATCTATCCGAGCATTTCGGCTATGTTGCGCGGCACGGGAAGCTTGCGGTACGCTCAAGCGAAGGCGAGATCATTGATGATCCCAAGCGCCTGAAGGAGATCGCGCAGGACTGGGCTATGCTCGACGAGGCGATGAACGAGCATGGCCGCGATCGGCCGACCTCGCTGTCGCTGGTCCTCTCCATGCCCGGCGGTTCGACCGATCCCGAGACGCTGCAGGACGCCGTCCAGGCGTTCGCCCGGATCCTGTTCGAGGACAATCACGCCTATATGCTGGCGCTCCACACAGATACCGATCATCCGCATGTCCATCTGACGGTGGCCACAGAAGGTGCGGACGGCACGCGGTTCAATCCGCGCAAGGCCGACCTCCATCATATGCGAGAGACATTCGCGCATGAGCTACGGGCGCGCGGCATCGCGGCTGAGGCGACGCCCAGGCGGGCGCGCGGTCACGTTCAAAAGCGTGTGCGCTCTGCAGCGCTGCATCTCGATGCTCGGATCGGTCAGGAGGGGCGCCGGCTCAATATGGATGAACTCAACGTGCTGCGCGCCCGGGCCTTTGCGCACGCGCGCGATGAGGAACGGCGGCCGCAAGACGTGATGGCGCTGGTTCGCCAGAAGCAGATACGCGGTGCTTATGCCGAGGCGGCGGTGGCGCTTGCACGTACCGGCGAGGCCGACGACCAGGCGCTTTCCGACGAAATTGCGGGTTTCTTGGCGGCTATGCCGCCGGCGGTCTCCCGACGTCTCGCCCTGGCCCGCGAGATGATGCAGGGGCGGCAAGCGACACAGCCGACGCGCGAGCTGGAGGGTGGAGCTGGTCCCGAGCGGCCAGCGCCGGAGCGTGGGCGGGAGCGTTGATTCGCATGGGGCGGTTTATCTTGCGAAGGGATGCTCCCAACACCAAGTGCTATAATATCTTGGAAAGTCGAGGGAATTAGCGCTTTTTGCGGCCAAATCTTGTTAGAAAAAACCATGTTATTACCTAACAGATAGGAGCATCGACATGCCTGCGGTGGCTGATCGGATTATGAAGCGTGTGCGCGGCAAGGGCCGTGGCTGGGTGTTTACGCCCAAGCAGTTCGTCGACTTCGGTACACGCGGCTCGGTCGACATGGCGCTGTCGCGTCTCGCGCATGCCGGCGACATCCGCCGGATCGGTCGCGGTCTCTACGACTATCCCCGCCAGCATAACACGCTTGGTGCCCTGAGCCCGGATCCCGGGCAGGTGGCCCAGGCGCTCTCCGCGCAGAGCGGCGATGCGCTCGCGCTGTCGGGAGCGGCGGCGGCCAATAGCCTTGGTCTCTCGACGCAGGTGCCCGCCCGGGTAAGCTACGCCACCAGCGGCCGTACGCGCACCGTCAGGGCGGGTGGCCGCACCGTCGCCTTGAAGCACAGCCGCGCGCCCGTGCTTGACGCGCCGGAGTCTGTGAATGCGATCGTTCAGGTGCTCGCGCATCTGGGGAAGGGCAATATAGACGCGGATGCGATCGGGCGCATCGCCGCGCGGCTTGACGATGCCGATACGCGCGTGCTCGTCGCGGGCCGTCCGGCCATGCCGGGCTGGATGGGCGACATTGTCCTGAAGGTCCAGGCAGTGCGCGGTTAAATTTCCCGATAGGGAAAGTTCGAAGACTTAGCGTATGATCGTGCCTTAAATACCCCGATCGGGAAACTTCGGACTTGAATTCTTGTGGCCAGCCGAATATTTCCCGTTCGGGAAAGCGAGGGCATATGCTCGATATGACGATGATCGGCCAGATTGTTCGAGACGAGCGAAAGGAAATGGGGCTGCGCCAGGACGAATTGGCGGCTGCCAGCGGAGTGGGCTTGCGCTTCATCGTTGAACTTGAGCGCGGCAAGGCAACGGCACAGATTGGCAAGGTTATTACGGTTCTTGCGGCTTTAGGCTGCGAGCTTCAGATCCGTCGTCCCGACGGGATCGTGATCGCGGGACAGCCAACATGACCGCCGACATTCTTGAGCGGCTTGTCGTTTGGTCGGATCAGCGGATCGCCGGTGAACTTTCCATCGACCGGGGCGGCGCGATGCATTTCATCTATGCCGACGATTGGCTGGCCGATCCAGCGGCAGGCCCGCTTTCGCACGCGCTTCCCAAGCAAGCAGAGCCATTCGGCGATGCGTTATGTAAGGCCGTCTTTGGTGGACTCCTGCCCGAAGAGGGGCAGCGAACAGCCATCGCGCGGGCGCTCGGTGTATCGCCTGACAACCCCTTTCGATTGTTGGCTGCGCTCGGCGGTGATGTTGCAGGCGCGCTCGCCTTTCTGCCCGAAGGGGAGAAACCGCCGCTGCCCCCTGAAGGTGAGCCGCCCCCTGCGCTGGATGATGCTGAGCTCGCGGTTTTGATCGGTCGCCTGCCGCGCGTACCGATGCTGGCCGGGGAAGGGGGCGCACGACTCAGCTTGGCTGGCGCCCAGGGCAAGCTCCCCGTCGTGCTTGCCGAGGGGCGGGTAGCCGTGCCGCGCGTAGGTGAGCCATCTACGCACCTCATCAAGCCGGAGCCCGATCGCTTTCCCGGCCTTGCCGCCAATGAAGCCTTCTGCCTGGCACTGGCGCGCGCAGTGGGTCTCGATGCTGCCATGGCAGAGTGGCGAGAGGTCGCTGATAAACCCTATTTGCTGGTCACTCGCTACGATCGTCTGGATCGCGAGGGCCATACGATCCGGTTGCATCAGGAGGATTTTGCGCAGGCGCAGGGCGTACCGTCCAACCGCAAATATGCCAGCGAAGGCGGGCCAACCTTCCGCGATTGCTTCGCGTTGGTGCGCCAGGCGACCACCCGGCCGGCACGCGAGGTGCTGAAGCTCGCCGACGCGGCAATCTTCAATGCGATCATCGGCAACGCTGACGCCCATGCGAAGAATTACAGCCTCCTTCGCCAGAGCAAGGGCGAGGTCGTGCTCGCACCGCTGTACGATCTGGTTGCAACCCACATGTGGCCAGAGCTGTCAGCGAAGCTCGCCATGCGTTTCGGCCGTGCCGCTACGCTGGAGGAAATAGATGCCGGAAGCTTTGAGCGCTTTGCTGGCGATACGGGATTGGCTCTACCGTTTCTTCGCCGCCGCGTGGCGGCGCTCGCAGCCCGGGTCCAAGAAGTCATTTCAGGTGGCGTCACCGTGCGAGGGTTAGATGACAGCGCCTGCCTCGGTGAACTCCCGTCAATTGTCCTCGACCGTGCTGCTCGGTTGGCACTGAAGGCACAGTCGCTGGCTTATTAAGATATTGATATCAAACAGTATGTTCGCGCCGGATAGAGAAGACACTATCTGGCCCCGATAGAAATGACACCTCTTGATCACAGCAGGGGCTGCGTGGAGCCCTCGGGATAGCGCAGCGCAGACCCTGCTGATGGCGTAACAGTGGTGGGGAAGGGCACGGACCCGCTGCGCAGCAGCGGGCTCGGTCAGAACCGCTTTAGCGCGCCTTCACGAACTCGAGCGTGCCGCGCGCCCGTAATTCCGCCTGGCTGAGCCGGGGGCCGCGCTTGAGCTTGGCCCCACCCAACCGACGCCCATCGATCTTCACCGGCACCTCCGGTTCCGGGAACAGATGCATTGGCTGGTCGCGGCGAGCAGGGGCATAGTTGTTCCGCTGCCGATGATGCGGCGCGATCGCTTGGATCTCTTTTGCTAGCGCCAGTGCCGCGTCGAGATGCTTGTTATCGACGATGGCCGGTTGATTGATCCGGGGCATCTTGTCGAACAGGCTATAGGGAAGGGAGCGCCCCTCGTGGCGGATCTCGACTGTGCCGTCAGGATATTCACAGACATCCACGCGCTTGCGCACCAGTTCCTTGCTGATCGGATTCGGCTCCAGAAGGAACAGCACTTTGTTATAGTGCAGCGTCAGCGCGGCCGTGACCGTCCGCTGTTCGCGCCAGACCATGACGGAGTGCAGATCATCCCGCAGTGCCAGAGGGCGGTGTAGATCACGACTGTCTGCGGCCGGACGAGCGAAGCGCGCATTGTGCCCAACCATGTAGCTCGGCAGAAAGACGTTCGCTTCTTCGATCGACGAGATACCTTCCAGGCGCATCGCTTTGATCAGGCGGTCCTGCAATGTGCCGTTCGCCCGCTCGACCCGGCCCTTGGCTTGGGGTGAGTTGGCGCAAATGATCTCGATGTTCAGCGCATCGAGCGCGCGCCCGAAATGCGTCATGCCGTCACCCTTGGCGGTCGCTTTAGCGTTGCGGAAGACCGTGTGCTTGTCGGAATAAAAGGCCACCGGCTTGCCGTGCCGCTCGATATATTCGCGCGTCGCTTCCATGTAGGAGAAGGTGCTTTCGCTCTCGACCATCTTGAGGTGCATCAACTCGCTGGTCGCGTCGTCTATGTAGACGAGCAGCGTGCATCGCGGTCCGCGATCCTCAAACCATTCATGATCCGAGCCGTCGATCTGGATCAGCTCGCCACGACACTCCCTGCGGTGGCGCGTGGGCGAGACCGGCGAGCTGCGCGATCCTGCCACAGACCAGCCTCAATCATCATCTGCCGCAATGTCTCACAGCCCACCGCGATATCGTGGCGCTCCGCCAGATACTCACGCGCCAGGGTCGGTCCGAAATCCCGATAATGCTCGCGGACCAGTGACAGGATCTGCTCGCGAAAGGCATCGCTGTGACGCCGGTTGCTCGGCCGACCACGCTTGCGCGACACCAGGCCTGAAGCGCCTTCGGCGCGCAGACGCTCGAGCAACCGGAAAATCTGCCGGCGCTTCAAGCCCAGCAGCGTTGCCGCATCCTTAACCCGAAGCGCGCCGCGCTCTACGCGCATCAATGTGTCAAACCGCGAAAGCTCGCCATGGCTCATCGCCACCACCGTCATAAGCGCGTCCTCCCGAACTGCCAGGAGGATCATGCCACCAAGCTCTGCTAAGGACGCCCGAGGGTGTCATTTCTATCTAGCAGAGGGGTGTCATTTCTATCCGGCGCGGCGGTTTCGATTTGAAGTGCGACACCTAAGGTGATGCGTAGCATTTCATCCGGGGTGGGGCGAGCCCCACCCCGGATGGCCAAATTTATCCGGCTTTGAGGAGGGCGATTTGCTCCCCCAAAACCTCATGCGGGGTGCGATAGCCCAGGCACTTGCGGGGTGTGCTGTTGAGGCGATCGGCAACAGCCTGGATTTCGTTGTCTGAGAGCAGTGCAAGGTCGGTGTCGGAGGGTAGGAAGCGCCGTATTCGCCCATTGCAATTTTCCACGCCGCCTTTCTGCCAGGGCGCTGAGGGAAGACAGAAATAGCTGGTGATGCCGAGCCTGTTTCGCAGGGTCGCAAAGGCAGCAAATTCCGTGCCTCGATCGAAGGTGATGCTGCGCCGGAGGGGAGGAGGCATATCGCGCAAATGTCGATCGATGCCGGCCATGACACCGGCGGAATGGCGGCTCGGATTACGCGTCAGGAAGGTGAAGCGGCTGCAGCGTTCGACCAGCGATGTGAGATTGGCTTTGCCATATTCTCTCCGGAAGATCAGGAGATCACCTTCCCAATGTCCAAAGTTGCTGCGATCCGCGATTTCCTGCGGCCGCGCGCCGATCGTGTTGGCCACGGGTATATGGAGACCGCGCGGTTTGCGGCCATAACGTTGCCGGCGCGAACGGCGGGCAACTGGCAGATGGCGCCAAAGCTTATGGTGCCGTCCCTCAGCGCCGTAGACATACTGGTAGATGGTTTCGTGGCACACCGCCTCCCGGTGACCGCGATGACGCCGAAGATAACCTGCAATCTGTTCTGGCGACCAGGCCGCCAACAAGCGATCAGCAATGTAGGCGGCGAGTTCCGGCTTGCGAGCAATCTTGCCTCCGCGCACGCGACGATTGCGGGCCATGGTCTGCGCAGCAGTCGGGAAATATCCTCGGAACAGCAGTTCTTCATCAAAATGCCGGTTGCGCTTAATCTCTCGATAAATCGTCGAAGGATGCCGTCGCAGCGCATCCGCAACTTGCTTCACTGAGCGTCCGGTTCCGATCAGTCGATAAATATCGCGTCGCTCATCCAGACCCAAATGCTGATAGCCTTCCATATCGTGCCTTCCTTGAAGGGGATCAAACCCCTATAAAACCAAGGATTTCGCACTTCGAAATAGAATCCACCCGCTTACAGTCAATGTTCGCACCGGATAGAGAAGACACTATCTGGCCCCGATAGAAATGACACCTCTTGATCACAGCAGGGGCTGCGTGGAGCCCTCGGGATAGCGCAGCGCAGACCCTGCTGATGGCGTAACAGTGGTGGGGAAGGGCACGGACCCGCTGCGCAGGCAGCGGGCTCGGTCAGCGCCGCTTTAGCGCGCCTTCACGAACTCGAGCGTGCCGCGCGCCCGTAATTCCGCCTGGCTGAGCCGGGGGCCGCGCTTGAGCTTGGCCCCACCCAACCGACGCCCATCGATCTTCACCGGCACCTCCGGTTCCGGGAACAGATGCATTGGCTGGTCGCGGCGAGCAGGGGCATAGTTGTTCCGCTGCCGATGATGCGGCGCGACCGCTTGGATCTCTTTTGCTAGCGCCAGTGCCGCGTCGAGATGCTTGTTATCGACGATGGCAGGTTGATTGATCCGGGGCATCTTGTCGAACAGGCTATAGGGAAGGGAGCGCCCCTCGTGGCGGATCTCGACTGTGCCGTCAGGATATTCACAGACATCCACGCGCTTGCGCACCAGTTCCTTACTGATCGGGTTCGGCTCCAGAAGGAACAGCACTTTGTTATAGTGCAGCGTCAGCGCGGCCGTGACCGTCCGCTGTTCGCGCCAGACCATGACGGAGTGCAGATCATCCCGCAGTGCCAGAGGGCGGTGTAGATCACGACTGTCTGCGGCCGGACGAGCGAAGCGCGCATTGTGCCCAACCATGTAGCTCGGCAGAAAGACGTTCGCTTCTTCGATCGACGAGATACCTTCCAGGCGCATCGCTTTGATCAGGCGGTCCTGCAATGTGCCGTTCGCCCGCTCGACCCGGCCCTTGGCTTGGGGTGAGTTGGCGCAAATGATCTCGATGTTCAGCGCATCGAGCGCGCGCCCGAAATGCGTCATGCCGTCACCCTTGGCGGTCGCTTTAGCGTTGCGGAAGACCGTGTGCTTGTCGGAATAAAAGGCCACCGGCTTGCCGTGCCGCTCGATATATTCGCGCGTCGCTTCCATGTAGGAAAAGGTGCTTTCGCTCTCGACCATCTTGAGGTGCATCAACTCGCTGGTCGCGTCGTCTATGTAGACGAGCAGCGTGCATCGCGGTCCGCGATCCTCAAACCATTCATGATCCGAGCCGTCGATCTGGATCAGCTCGCCACGACACTCCCTGCGGTGGCGCGGTTGATATGGGCGAGACCGGCGAGCTGCGCGATCCTGCCACAGACCAGCCTCAATCATCATCTGCCGCAATGTCTCACAGCCCACCGCGATATCGTGGCGCTCCGCCAGATACTCACGCGCCAGGGTCGGTCCAAAATCCGCATAATGCTCGCGGACCAGTGACAGGATCCGCTCGCGAAAGGCATTGCTGTGACGTCGGTTGCTCGGCCGACCACGTTTGCGCGACACCAGGCCTGAAGCGCCTTCAACTCGGAGACGTTCAAGCAACCGGAAAATCTGCCGGCGCTTCAAGCCCAGCAACGTCGCCGCATCCTCAACCCGAAGTTCGCCGCGGTCCACGCGCGACAATGTGTCAAACCGCGAAAGCTCGCCATGGCTCATCGCCACCACCGTCATAAGCGCGTCCTCCCGAACTGCCAGGAGGACCATGCCACCGGACTCTGCTAAGGACGCCCGAGGGTGTCATTTCTATCTAGCAGAGGGGTGTCATTTCTATCCGGCGCTTACAGTCAAATAGTTCGATAATAAGTATTATGTTAAATGCAAAGTCCGGCTTCAGAACGGTATCGCCGCGGGATGGGTAAGTGTGGAACTGGCGCACGAAACTGATCGCCAGCCCCTCACAGGTCAATTCACGCCAACGATTTCCATCAGCTTTCCGTAATCCGTGACCACGTCATATTTTATGCGATCGTTGGAGATCTGCTGGCTGATTTCATCGAAGAATTTCCGGGCGCACTCGATCTTCGTCTTTTCGATCTCGCGCAGCTTCATCGAGGACATCGTCCCCTTCGTTTCAGCCACGAAGTAGATGTGCCTGACGCTGCCAGCCTTAAACGATATCGCCCAGTCAGGGTTGTAATCCCCGACTGGAGTGGGGATAAGGAACCCGCGTGGCAGCTTGGCGTAGACGACGACCTCGCTGCTCGTGTCCAGTTCTTTGACGAATTCCCTTTCCACGTCCGAATCCGTGATCGCGTAATCGTAGACATGGTTCTTAAGCTTCGCCGAGGCGCGCGAGAAATCCTGACCGGTCTGGTTGGCCGTGAAGATGTCGACGTCGTATCGCTCAGCGACCTCATCGTAGGCCAGACGCTCGATCACCATGGCGGCCTTCTGTTCGGCGATGATCCGCGAGGCTTCGGAAATGAAGTGTTCGGGGTTCATTTTGAACTGCCCGAATACCGCAGCTTCGGTCTGGCCCAAGATGACTGCGGTCGTATCTCGCGTCAGCTGTGCACCTTCGGCAACCTTACCGACTAGGTCATATTTAACTAGCGAATGGATCGAACCGCCCTGTTCGGTCGTCGTGTTCGTGATCGTGAAGCCATCGCCAGCGCGGAGCTGGTCATCCCGCAAGCCGTCATTCTGGAAGCCCTCTTGGATGGTGTATTGCAGCGGTGTGACGCGCAGCTGGCTGTTAAGGGCGCTGACGCATTTCCTGATCAGCTCCGCCGAGTCAAATTCGACCCGGTAGACCGCCTTGCGGTTGATCCGCGCCCACAACTCCTGGAACTCTTTCTTCTCAAAGTTCGCATTGAGCGGATTGGTCTTGGGCTTGCGGCCATCATCCACCTTGGGCAGCTGCGCGTCGCTGAACACACTGTCGATCAGCTGGAACACCTGATCGGCATACGGCTTTAGCTCCTCGGGCAATTCCGCCAGTGCCCCGGCGGCTTTGGCCTCGTGGTAGGTGGCGGCAATCTGATCGGTATCGTCGGTGTAATCGTTCTTCACCAGATAGCGGTAGATTTGCTTTGCGATCGCGCCGGTCACCTCGACCGGCCCCTGCTCAGTGGTGATCGTCTTGCCGGTGAAATACTGCTCGGTGGCCTGACGCGGACGTGAGGACAGGGTTTCCGCGATTTCCTTCTGCAGGCCCGCCACGAAGACTTTGTAACTTTCGCTGGCTACCACCGTCAGCACGTTGATATCATGCACCACTGCGGGGTGATCCATCCGGTCGCCATGCTGGTCGACGCTCAACCGCAGCCCACGGCCCACTTCCTGGCGGCGCGAAATGGTGTTGTCGCTGTGCTTCAGCATACACATGACGAAGACGTTCGGATTATCCCATCCTTCGCGAAGCGCGGAGTGGGAGAAAATGAACCGAGTTGGTTCCGCGAAGGACAGCAGACGTTCCTTGTCCTTCAGGATCAGGTCATAGGCATCGACGTCGTCGGAATCGACCGCACGGGCACCTACCGCCGGATCCTTGAGGCGATTGGTTTTCTTGTCGATCGAGAAATAGCCGTTGTGGGTTTTGGCCCCGTCGATCGCGGTAAGGTATTTCCGGAACGCCTCGTTATCGATCGCCAGCTCGGACAGGTACTCATCCTTGAGAAGCTGATATTCTTCCTCGAAGATTCGAGCGTATTCGCCTTGCTCGTCCGGCTGGCTGTAGTCACGATACTTCACCACCTCATCGATGAAGAACAGCGACAGGACCTTGACCCCCTGCGCGAACAGCTGCTTTTCCTTGTCGAGGTGGGCCTTGATCGTCTCGCGGATCTGGATGCGGCGGATATCGCGCTCAGACACATCACCGTTGGCTTCGCCTGCATGCAGCACGATGCCGTTTGTGAACTCGACCGTGTCGGTGTTGTAATCAATCTGGCTGATCGTGAAGCCGCGATACTGATCCAGATCGCCGGACTCAACGAACAGGTCATCGCGGAATTCCAGCCGCCGAATCTGGCGCTTGATCTCGCCGGACTTCAGCTTCACCTCGAGCTCGATCCGGGCTACCGGGGCCTTCGTCGAGATGTCGATGCCTTCGAGATAAAGGTAGGCATTGGTCCCGGCGAGCCCGCGAGTCTGGATGCCGCGCACGGCGATCTTCTTCACCAGCTTCTGGTTGTAGGCGTCCAGTGCGTCCAGCCGGTGAATGCGGTTGTGTTGGGTCTTGTGCGTAGCGGAATAGCGCAGGATCATCAGCGGCTTGAACTTCGGCAACGCCTCCATCGTCGCCGCACCTTCCATCTTCTGTGGTTCGTCCAGGATCAGGATCGGCCGGTTGGACGCGATGACGTCGATGGGTTTGCGTGACTGGAAGTCGTCCAGCTCTTCATAGATGCGCCGGTTGTCAGCCCCGCGTGCGGCGAACGCCTGGATGTTGATCACCATGACGTTGATACCGGCGTCGGAGGAGAAACTTTCCAGCTCGTGCAGGCGTTTGGAGTTATAGATGAAGAACCGCGCCTTCTTGCCGTAGCTTTCCGTGAAGTGATCGGCGGTAATCTGCAGGGACTTATAAACGCCTTCGCGGATGGCGATCGACGGCACCATGATGATGAACTTCGACCAGCCGTAGCGCTTGTTCATCTCGAAAATCGTCTTGATGTAGCAATAGGTTTTCCCGGTGCCGGTTTCCATCTCGACGTCGAGGTGAATGCGGGTCGCGGCCAGAGCATCGCGTCGATAGGTCGCTGGCGCGGCCACGCGCTGGTTGTTCCGGTCGAGCACCATGAACTCGTCCAGTCGCTGAGCAACGGGCAGGTTCTGACGGCATTGAACAGCCTGGATGTTCTCGAGGATTTGGGCTTCGCTCAGTGTCCGATTCAGAAGTTTATCAAGCATAGCAATACCTTGCGGTTCGTCGAGTGACCATGCGTATGGAGGCAATGAGGGTCCAAGCAGTTGATGAGGCGATGGATGCCTCCCAGTCTTTGGCGAGGCGACGACATCTGCCGAGCCATGCGAAAGTGCGCTCGACCACCCACCGGCGGGGTAGGACATGGAAGCCCTTGGCAGCGTCGGACCGCTTGATGATTTCGACAGTCCACTTTCCCATCGAGGCCAGTGCGTCTCTGAGTTTGTCCCCTGCATAGCCGCCGTCTGCGAAGACGTGTCGTAGCCAAGGAAAGCGTTGGCGCACTGCTTTGAGGACATCGACGGCACCGTCCCGGTCCTGGATGTCTGCGGCATGGACCAGGATGAAGATCAGAAAGCCGCAAGTGTCAGTGAGGATATGGCGCTTCCTTCCCTTGATCTTCTTGCCTGCATCATAGCCCGTGGGGCCGCCGGATTCTGTGGTCTTCACACTCTGGCTGTCAATCACCCCAGCGCTGGGCGAGGCGTCGCGTCCCTCGATCTCACGCAGGTTCATCACCAGAACCGTGTTGATCGCCTCGAACAATCCAGCATTGCGCCAGGCGTAGAAATAGCGCCGCACCGTCGAGACCGGCGGGAAGCATTTGGGCAGCATGCGCCACGCACACCCGCCCCCGGCAAGATAGAGCAGCGCATTCAACAATTCCCGCATGTCGGTCGTTCGGCGGCGACCGCCGGATTTGGCTGGAGGAATAAAAGGCGAAACCAACGCCCATTCCCGATCCGTCATATCGGTTGGATATCTCAATCCTTCCCGGCTATGCTCCCGCCGGGCAATACCAGTCCATGCCATGGGGCACTCCATCTCTTCGCAAGGACGGCGTGAATCACAACAGGCTGGTATTGCTCAACAACTTTCGGATCTGGCTCTCAGCGCGAAGTCGGCATTTTTGAACCCTTCCTCGAAAGCGGTCGCCTGTGCCTTCTGGCCAGGGTCGATGCGATAGGTCAGACCATCGACCTTCGGCTGACCCGCGAAACAATCGACCACCGCTTCGACAGCATTAGTCTGATAGGGCTGGACCTTGAATTTCAGCTTCATGGGTGCAGCCTCAGATTGCTTTGACGTCGGTTGAGGGCGAGAGCTGACGGAAGATCTGTTCGACGTTGATCTTCACCGCGTCCGAGACAAAGCCGTTGTCGCGGAAGACGACGCGCAGAGGTTCGCGCTTCGCCAGCTCCTTCACCAGCTCCTCGGTCACGCCACGGTCGAAGCAGGCGACAAGGGCGTTGTCGTCGACGAAGAACACGGTCTTGCCTTGCACCGTCTCGCGGCGGATCGGCAGCGTCAGGTCAACGCCCCAGTCGACCAGCACCTGAAAGAGCAGGTCCTCGGCCGAACGGCCGTCTTTCACATTGTCGACCATGTCGAGCAGGTCGGACTGCTTCAGTTCGTCGGGGCGGTAGTAGACGTCCTTCATGTTCGACGTGTCCACCTTAAGCACCCGGAAGCCGACATCGCGGTTCCAGTCAGAGTGGCATTCGCCTTCGAGGATTTTCTTGCCGACGCGGCGGATGCGTTCTTTGGAGATCTCGGAAATCAAAGGCGGCAAGCCGACTTTTTGACAGAAACTGTAGGCTTCTTTCGCGTCTTTAGCCTCTCTTATTCACGACGCTCGGTTTCGGGCCCGCTCTGGGCATTTGCTGCGGCTGGCTGTATTGCGCGGACGACCGGCATCGCTGGCGTTTGTTTCACCGCATTCGGATTGATGGGCTTTTCGGGTTGAAGGGCTGGGCTCGGAGTTCTGCGGCGCTGCCGCATGGGCTACGTCGGCGCAGGCTTCAGCCGGAGAACGAGGGCGCGGAACAGGTCGGCATCCGGACAGGCGGAAGCGAAGGCAATGCGGATGCGGCTAGCACTTTCTACGACGCGCGCAGCGACCTTGAGCAGCCGCAGGCGCAAGGTGGTAAACTCCGCGCTTGCCAGAGCAGCGGTCCTGGGCATCGCCTGCTGGATGCGCCATAGCAGCCAGTATGCGGCAGTGTGCAGTATCAGGCGCATCTGATTGGCATTGGCCGAGCGGCACGAGGTTCGGTCGCTGGCGAGCTGGGACTTGTGGCGCTTGATCAGGTTCTCGGCCTGACCACGCGCGCAGTAGAGCGTGTCGTAGATGTGCTCGGCCGATCCTGTTGCCAACGAGGTGACGACATAGCGGATGTCCATGCCCAGCGTGCTGGCCTCGATCCGTGCAACGACGCGACGCTGGCACTTCCAGGTCTTTGCCCCATAGCGGGTCTCGGCATAGTTGCGCAGGACGGGACACTGACGCTGGGCGCGCTTGACCGCGCAGGCATCGGCGACCGCAACAATGGCGGGATCGGCGCGCAGCGCTGAATTGGTGGGCAGGCCGAACACGTAATCGACGCGGGCCGCATCGCAGTAGGCCATGACCTCGGGTCGACCATAGTGCCCGTCGCCGCGGATAGTGATGTGGGTATCGGGCCAATTACGGCGCAGGTGACGCACCAGGCGTCGGATGTGCCCCGCCGCCTCCTTTCCAGAAGGCGTCTTGCCTGTGCGCAGCAGCATGGCCACCGGCCTGCCGGTCGCGGTGTCGTAGATATGGATCGGTAGGAAGCAGCGCTCCCCATGATGCCCGTTCCAGAACGAGAGCTGTTGATAGCCATGCACGACGTCGCACGTGTCGTCGATATCCAGCGTGACCGCTGTCGGAGGGGCGGGATAGCTGGCGCAGTAGATGTCGATCATCGCGGCCATCATGCTGGCCAGTTCGCGCGTAGTCGGTGCATTTTCCCACCGGCTCATCGTCGGTTGGCTGGCCAGCCCCGCGCCCGATTCCGGCAGCTTGCCGAGCGCCAGGCGGAAGCCTGGATCGTCGCGCAGAGCATCGAGATCATCGGCATCCTCATAGCCGCACGCAATCGCGAACACACGGGCACGCAGAATGTCATCCAGGCGATGGATCACCCGCGCTGGATCGCGCGGATCGGCAATACAAGCCGCCAGGCGCTGGCAAATCCCCATCGCGCGCTCGGCCTGTGCAAGCAGTAGAACACCGCCATCCGAGGTAAGCCGGCCACCGTCGAACGCAGCTGTGATTTTCTTGCGGCCGACTGCTGGGAATCCAAATGAGCTTGCGATATCATCGTTCATGGCGGGTGTGGCCCGTGGCATTTTCTGCCCTGCGGCAGGTTCGGCTTAGACACCCAGTTCCTAATTCAGATCAGAGGCTTACGCCACTCCCGCCAACCCTTCAGGACACTTTTGGTGAATAAGGCGGGTTAGTGCCTTGCCCAATCTCTTCCGGGTATTGGACGCTAATAAATCGTCGGGACTTTCCTTCGCGGGACGCGAGCTCCAACACAGCGTGCGCGAGGGTGGACGACCCAGCAAAGAGATCGACACAAATGTCGCCGTCGCCGCTTGCGAACGAAACAAGTCGCTCCATTAGCGTAACAGGTTTTGGGTTGGAAAAGACCTTTTTTCCTTCGGGGAAGAGATTTTTCAAGTCATAAGGGCCAGTCCGACCGTCCAGTTCAAAAACACTGGAGAGCTTATCTTCAAATTCATGTGCATACACTTTTAGTTCAATGATCTTGTTCTCATCATCACCAAAGAGAATTCTCTGATCATCGAGAAGGCGATCCATAGTGGTTTTTGGAAACCTGTACCCCATGAGCGGCTCTTTGCAAGGTCGACCGGTTTCGGGGTGAAGGACGTCGTAACGATACCCTTCTTTGCCAGGGTTGTGGACGCTCTGACTCCCAGTATAGACGCCGCCTTTGTCGATGTACTTATACCGGTCTAGCCCGCCTTATTCACCAAAAGTGTCCTGAAGGGTTGGCGGGAGTGGCGTAAGCCTCTGATCTGAATTAGGAACTGGGTGTCTAAGCCGAACCTGCCGCAGGGCAGAAAATGCCACGGGCCACACCCGCCATGAACGATGATATCGCAAGCTCATTTGGATTCCCAGCAGTCGGCCGCAAGAAAATCACAGCTGCGTTCGACGGTGGCCGGCTTACCTCGGATGGCGGTGTTCTACTGCTTGCACAGGCCGAGCGCGCGATGGGGATTTGCCAGCGCCTGGCGGCTTGTATTGCCGATCCGCGCGATCCAGCGCGGGTGATCCATCGCCTGGATGACATTCTGCGTGCCCGTGTGTTCGCGATTGCGTGCGGCTATGAGGATGCCGATGATCTCGATGCTCTGCGCGACGATCCAGGCTTCCGCCTGGCGCTCGGCAAGCTGCCGGAATCGGGCGCGGGGCTGGCCAGCCAACCGACGATGAGCCGGTGGGAAAATGCACCGACTACGCGCGAACTGGCCAGCATGATGGCCGCGATGATCGACATCTACTGCGCCAGCTATCCCGCCCCTCCGACAGCGGTCACGCTGGATATCGACGACACGTGCGACGTCGTGCATGGCTATCAACAGCTCTCGTTCTGGAACGGGCATCATGGGGAGCGCTGCTTCCTACCGATCCATATCTACGACACCGCGACCGGCAGGCCGGTGGCCATGCTGCTGCGCACAGGCAAGACGCCTTCTGGAAAGGAGGCGGCGGGGCACATCCGACGCCTGGTGCGTCACCTGCGCCGTAATTGGCCCGATACCCACATCACTATCCGCGGCGACGGGCACTATGGTCGACCCGAGGTCATGGCCTACTGCGATGCGGCCCGCGTCGATTACGTGTTCGGCCTGCCCACCAATTCAGCGCTGCGCGCCGATCCCGCCATTGTTGCGGTCGCCGATGCCTGCGCGGTCAAGCGCGCCCAGCGTCAGTGTCCCGTCCTGCGCAACTATGCCGAGACCCGCTATGGGGCAAAGACCTGGAAGTGCCAGCGTCGCGTCGTTGCACGGATCGAGGCCAGCACGCTGGGCATGGACATCCGCTATGTCGTCACCTCGTTGGCAACAGGATCGGCCGAGCACATCTACGACACGCTCTACTGCGCGCGTGGTCAGGCCGAGAACCTGATCAAGCGCCACAAGTCCCAGCTCGCCAGCGACCGAACCTCGTGCCGCTCGGCCAATGCCAATCAGATGCGCCTGATACTGCACACTGCCGCATACTGGCTGCTATGGCGCATCCAGCAGGCGATGCCCAGGACCGCTGCTCTGGCAAGCGCGGAGTTTACCACCTTGCGCCTGCGGCTGCTCAAGGTCGCTGCGCGCGTCGTAGAAAGTGCTAGCCGCATCCGCATTGCCTTCGCTTCCGCCTGTCCGGATGCCGACCTGTTCCGCGCCCTCGTTCTCCGGCTGAAGCCTGCGCCGACGTAGCCCATGCGGCAGCGCCGCAGAACTCCGAGCCCAGCCCTTCAACCCGAAAAGCCCATCAATCCGAATGCGGTGAAACAAACGCCAGCGATGCCGGTCGTCCGCGCAATACAGCCAGCCGCAGCAAATGCCCAGAGCGGGCCCGAAACCGAGCGTCGTGAATAAGAGAGGCTAGAGGGCCAAGTTGAGACTTATTCTCTCTGAACCAAGAGCTATACGCCGCCTGCAACTCGCCAAGTTCGTCAAATTGCGCGATTAGCTTATCACCGATATCCTTTAGGATATCCTTGATATCCGAGACGGGGCTTTTCCAAATGCTTTCGAGTGTAGTCTTATCTTTGGCGAAAACATGGATGGACTCGTGTTCGACCGCGATGTTTGTAGGATTATTGTCGGTCGCATTCTTCCATATGACCGTTCCGACAAAATTACTCTCTCCAAAAACCTCATTGCATAGGTGTATGACGTTGGCGGTTTCCGAATCGTCAATCGATATCATCACGACACCGGTAGGCGACAAGATGTTTTTGATTATACGGAGACGCTGATACAGCATGCCGAGCCATTCGGAATGAAATCGACCATTTGCTTCAGTATTTGAAACCAAACGATTATTTTGATCATCAAATTGATTGCTTGCAATCATGTATTCGTATGTGTTGCCTGAGAAGTCATCTCTATACACCAAATTCTCGCCTTTTTTTCTATTATAGGGCGGATCCAAATATACCAATTTTACTTGACCAAGAAAAATTTCCTGTAGAAGCTTTAACGCGTCAAGGTTGTCGCCCTCAATGAAGAGGTTCTTTGTGGCATCAAAGTCAATGCTCTCATCCCTCGCAGGGCGAAGGGTTTTTGCAATAGGTGCATTTGACAGTGCCAAGGCTTCCCGCTTCCCCGGCCAATCCAGCCGATACCGCTCCTGCGACCCTTCCACGATGTGGTCGCTCAACTCCTGACGCAGCTGATCGAAGTCGACCGCCAGACGCAGCTGGCCCGTCGCCTCGTCGCGCGCCTCGGTCACGCAGCCCGGGAACATGTAGCGGATCTTCGCAATGTTGTCCTGGCTCAGGTCGGGGCTATGCATCTTCAGCTTATCCATGGTCGTCCTCTTGGTATTTAGTAGCAGCAGTGCCGGCGGTGCCCGCCGTCAGCTGGTCCAATTCCTGTTTGGCTGCGCGCAGCTCGACGTTGATCGCCACGCGCTTGTTGAATTGCTTTTCGCGCGCCAGCCGCCCCTTGATCCGATCGACCTCTCGGGTTTTGGCTTTGATCGCCTCTGCCTGCGCGATGCGCGCTTCCAGCGAGATGGGTTCTTCGAGTGCGGTCGCACTGCCGGAAGTTGCCGGACTGTCGCCTGTGCCGGGGATCAGGCGGGCCGTCTGTCCCTCAACCAGCGGGCTCAGAAGCCGCTCATAAAGCGCCCCAAGGTTTAGCGCCACCGGCAGGGGCGCTCGGGAGGCATCCTCGAGTAGCCAGTCACCCTCAAAATAGTCGCCCACCACCCAGCGCGAGCTGTCCGCCTCACTAGGACGCTTGTAAGCGGCGACCAGCTTGACGCGGTTGCCGTAGACCAGCTCGAAAATCAGCGGGAACGGGATGGCCTTGTCGATGGCACGCAGCACCTCAGGGTCCAGCGTTGCCGTCCGCGCGGTGATGCGGAAAATCTGAATCTCCGCCACCTGCTTCGTGGCCGCCAGATTGACTGTCTCGGGGGCCAGCTTGTGGGACCAGACGATCTGATCCACCTCGCGCACGAAGAGGTCCTTCAGCGCGGTGTTGGCACTGGCGTGTTCGTAGATCTTGTTTTTGGGGATGACGCGCCCGAACGCCGCGGCCCGGGGCCATTCGTAGAGGATCATGATCCCCCCTCGATAACCAGGAACGCGATCAGCTCGAAATCGTCCAGCCCCTTGATGGTGTGGGTGAGCGCCGTGGTTCGCCCGCCGCTGAAAAGGCTGTCGATGTCCTTTTCTTCCTTTACCTCGATCATTGAGCGGATTGCGCTGGATAGCAGGTCGGAATAGCGCCCCATCTGGCGCCCATCATCGGTCCGCTCGTTGAAGATCCGGCAAACATCGCGGATGGGCTCGATATGCCCCTTGCAGCTGGTGCGGATCAGGTCGAGCAGCCGTTTAACCTCGGTATGGTCGGCGACGATTTCGCCGTCGTCGCCGATATAGACTAGGTAAAACGGATGAAGCCGGTTCTGCTGGTTCACATTCACGCTGTCATGGATGTTCTTCAGCGCGAAGATAACGCCGGGCTGCAATCCAGGCTCTGGCTGGGCCGGAACGATGGCATGCATGCCGAAAGGCACGTTTTCGAGCTCACCATGCTCCTTGACGTAATTGAGCAGGTCCATGCGGAAATCATTGAGGCCAAGGTCGGTGATCGAGATGCCGGCCTTCACATCCTCGAGTTCAATCACCTCGTCCTGGAGGCGCTTGAGCTGCTCCTTTCGGTAGGCGATATCGCTCGACTTGGCGGTGAGCACGTTATCATCGCCTGTTGCCGTGACGTCTGCGATCACCATCCGGTTTTCGACGCGTTCCTTCAGGTTGATGTATTCATCGAGCGTGATGTCCGGCCAATAGTTCACCAGCTGGATCTGGCTGTTGGGGGAGCCGATGCGGTCGATACGGCCGAAACGCTGGATGATCCGGACCGGATTCCAGTGGATGTCGTAGTTCACCAGGAAATCGCAGTCCTGGAGGTTCTGGCCTTCCGAAATGCAATCCGTACCTATCAGGATGTCCAGCTCGCCGGGCTCGTTGGGCAGGACAATGGCCTTTTCCTTGGAGCGCGGGGAGAATAGGGTCAGGACGCTCTGAAAATCGTAGGACTTCTTGAGCGTGGTCTTAGTGTCCGATTCAGAAGTTTATCAAGCATAGCAATACCTTGCGGTTCGTCGAGTGACCATGCGTATGGAGGCAATGAGGGTCCAAGCAGTTGATGAGGCGATGGATGCCTCCCAGTCTTTGGCGAGGCGACGACATCTGCCGAGCCATGCGAAAGTGCGCTCGACCACCCACCGGCGGGGTAGGACATGGAAGCCCTTGGCAGCGTCGGACCGCTTGATGATTTCGACAGTCCACTTTCCCATCGAGGCCAGTGCGTCTCTGAGTTTGTCCCCTGCATAGCCGCCGTCTGCGAAGACGTGTCGTAGCCAAGGAAAGCGTTGGCGCACTGCTTTGAGGACATCGACGGCACCGTCCCGGTCCTGGATGTCTGCGGCATGGACCAGGATGAAGATCAGAAAGCCGCAAGTGTCAGTGAGGATATGGCGCTTCCTTCCCTTGATCTTCTTGCCTGCATCATAGCCCGTGGGGCCGCCGGATTCTGTGGTCTTCACACTCTGGCTGTCAATCACCCCAGCGCTGGGCGAGGCGTCGCGTCCCTCGATCTCACGCAGGTTCATCACCAGAACCGTGTTGATCGCCTCGAACAATCCAGCATTGCGCCAGGCGTAGAAATAGCGCCGCACCGTCGAGACCGGCGGGAAGCATTTGGGCAGCATGCGCCACGCACACCCGCCCCCGGCAAGATAGAGCAGCGCATTCAACAATTCCCGCATGTCGGTCGTTCGGCGGCGACCGCCGGATTTGGCTGGAGGAATAAAAGGCGAAACCAACGCCCATTCCCGATCCGTCATATCGGTTGGATATCTCAATCCTTCCCGGCTATGCTCCCGCCGGGCAATACCAGTCCATGCCATGGGGCACTCCATCTCTTCGCAAGGACGGCGTGAATCACAACAGGCTGGTATTGCTCAACAACTTTCGGATCTGGCTCTTAGGGGCGTGGGATCCCGTGACCTTGCCGACATGCAGTCCCAGCTGCTGCGCGAAGGCCACCAGGTTATCGTACAGGTAGTTCGCCGTATCGGCGAAGGCCGTGAAGATGATGACCTTCCGGTTGCGGGGATTGAGCGGTGCATCGATCTTCTGCTGGAGCAGAGAGAGCAGGTGCTGGAGCTTGGCATCATCGGCTGGTGCGACCAGATCCATTGAAGCGATGAGAGCCTCGATAAGCACGAGGTCTGCGGACAGGTCATGCTTCCATGAGGGCAGATCCATGTCGCCAAGGCTGATCTGCACCTTCTTGCCGACGGTAAACTCGTCGAGACCGCCCAGGTCTTCATCTTCGGAGTCGAAATCGCTGATTTCTTCGATGTGGTCGCTGATGCTTCCACCGCGCCCGGTTCGCTCGAACTCGGCGATGGCATCGAGCGTGCGCGAAATATTGGTGGCAAGCGAACGAAGCGTCAGCCGGAACGCCGCGACCGAGCTTTCGAGACGCTTCAACAGATTGGTTGTCATCAGCGCCTGAAGGCTGCGCTCTCGGTCGGCCTGGCGCAGCTTGCCGCGGCCGCCTTCGACCTGCGTATCTTAGATGTCCTCGTACTTTCGCAGCCGGCTCGGCAGGATGTAACTGATCGGCGCGTAGACCGCGAGCTTCAGCACTGACAGCTGCGCGAAGATGTCGTTCAGCCCCATTACGTCCGGGCGTTGGGTGATCGGACAATGATAGGAGAGCGGCTTGCGGCGCTGCGGGAATTTGCCGATGTCCTTCGTGTCGTAGAAGGTCTCGATGTGCTTGCGGGACCGGGCGATGGTCACGGAATCGAGCAGTTCGAAGAAATCGAAATCGAGCGCCTTCAGGATCGAGGCCGCGGTGCGATCTTCAGGCGGCAGGGCCGTCCATTCGTTGAACGTCCTCTGGGCGCGCCGGAAGATTTCCTCTATGCTGGTTTCGGTTTTGAGGTTTTTGGCAAGTGCCTCGGACTGTCCTTCATATGCCAGCGCCAGCTGGTTGCGCAGGTCCGTGAAGCGGTTGTTCACAGGCGTTGCCGACAGCATCAGAACCTTGGTCTTCACGCCGGCACGGATGACCTTGTTCATCAGCTTTTGATAGCGGGTCTCCCGGTCTTTGAAGATGTCATTGTTCCGGAAATTATGGGACTCGTCGATGACGACCAGATCATAGTTGCCCCAGTTCACCCGGTTCAGCGGGATGCCAAAGGACTCTCCCCTGGTTCGGGACAGGTCGGTGTGGCACAGGACGTCGTAGTTGAACCGGTCCTTCGCAAAAATGTTGGTGGTCAGATTGCTGTTGTAGTTGCGCCAGTTGTCCGCGAGTTTCTTGGGACAAAGCACCAGGACGGATCGATTGCGCAGCTCATAATATTTGACCACCGCCAGCGCGGTGAAGGTTTTACCTAGCCCCACGGAGTCGGCCAGAATGCAGCCGTTATAGGTCTCCAGCTTGTTGATGATGCCGGTGGCCGCATCCTTCTGGTAATTGAACAGCTTGTTCCAGACCACGCTGTCCCGGTAGCCGGTCAGGTCGTTCGGCAGGACATCTTCGTCGACCTCCTCGAGGAAGTCGCGGAAGATATTGTAGAGCATCATGAAGTAGATGCGTTCCGGTGCATTCTCCTGATACACAGACTCGATGTGGTCGCAGATGGCGGCCGTGACGTCCTGCAACCTCTCCGGGTCCGACCAGATCTGATCGAACAGCTGGAGATATATCTGCGCGTGGTTCGGATCATCGAACCGCGTGACGAAATTCGAGACGGCATCGCCCTTCTGGTAACCCAGGTCGACCGCGGTGAAGCCGCTGATCGGCATGTAAGCGGTTTCGCCCTCAGCGGCCCCCACATGCATGAACTGCTGCATTGGCGCCTTTGTCCCGTTGGATCGGAATTTGGCCTTCTTGCGAATCCAGTCAGCGCATTCACGGGCCACTGCGCGCTGGGTCAGCTTGTTGCGGAGCTGAATCTCGAACTCAGTCCCGTAAAGGCCGTTCTCTCTCCGCGCCTTCGGAATGAAGAACTCCCTGCGTTCCTTGGTCAGGCGATCAGTCGCCCCGTTCGGGGTGAAGGTGGGCGCGGTGAAAATGAACTGGAGGCTCTCGACCCTCGAAAGCTCGGACTTGAGCGCCTCGAAAGCATAGATCGAAAAGCAGGAGGCGGCGATCTTTACGCGCGCACCCCGAGACAGCGACTGCTTGAGATCGTCGCCCCAAAGGTGTGAATTGTTGTCAATGATCTGCATAGATCGCTTCCCGGTTGAGCAGGACAATCTGCTGATCCTGTGGATTGCGTGCGGCGGGGTCGGTATCCAGACCGAGGCGCTTTAGGGCGTAGTAAAGGAGGGAGCGGCGCACCGGGATTGTCACCCGCCCGTCCTGCATCCCGTAATCAAGCTCGATAACCCGCCTCTGGTTGGCGCTGAGTTCCGGGTGAGGTCCGACCTCGAGTTCCAGCACCTGCTGCCAGGCAATGTCCGATGTTGCCTGCTGGCCGGCCGGTCGGGTCTGGCGCGCTTCGACAATCCGGGAAATCACGAAATCGCGATATTCTCCGCTCTTCTCGCAGAAAGACCGTGCGTGCCACCTGAACCCATCGAAGGCCAAGGCATGCGGCGCAATCCAGCGCCACTCCGGATCGGGGGACGACATCGACTGATAGAAAATCTCTATGGCCTCGTGGCGCCGGATGGCGATGATGAGCGAGCGCAGGACAGCCGGATCAATTCCGCGTGCGGGGGCCGGGGTCGCGTCGAAGGCCGGGAGGTTGCCGATCCATGCGTCCTCCTGGGCGACAATCCCTTCTGCTAAGGAGCGGACCTGCGACAGATATTGGGTCGCATTGGGCTTCAGGAAAAGCGGAGTGAAGACTGCCCCGCGAACGTAGGTCTTGCCGCTCTTATCATAGACCATGTTTTCCGGGGCGAGTGCGATATAGCGGTTGAGGTCGCCCGACGCCTGGTTCTGGGATACTCCGAACTTGTCGATCAGGTCGCTCCGGTTGACGTGGCCCTCCCAGAACAGGCGGAACTCGATGAACTGGAGCTTGTGCTCCACGCCCCACCTGAGATTTGAACTGTCATCCACGAAGCCACCCCCAACCGAATCCGAATGGGACCAGTTTATTGTTGGATCAGCTTAGGGGGAGCATGCTGCGGGAGCAATCGCAAAGCTGGTTAGCCGGCAATTTTTGAGTTGCAGGTTACGCTTTCAAATCAGGCGGGTGCGCAGGGTTACTTCGCAGGAGTTCGCTCGTAGACACTCGCGGCCGCAGTGTGGAAATCGTCTTCAGTTCTTGCGGAGCGCCACGGCTTTTCAAAGCTGCACGCGGTTTGCGGACAAATGCCGGAATGCCCGGTCCCGGCAGGTAAGCAAAATTACCTGCATACGCTGAGAGGCTTCCTCCAAGATCTCGGTCATCAAATCGAGCCGGCCGTCGTCGGAATAGACCAGCGGATCGTCGAGGATCAGCGAAACTGGTGTTCCCTGCTCCAGCAGCATGTCGGCAAAGGCGAGGCGGGTGAGGACCGCCAGCTGCTCCTGCGTTCCCTTTGAGAGCGTTCCGCAGGCTTCGCTCAGGCCGGATCGCGTGACCGAGGCCAGGCCTAGTTCTTCATCGAAGCTGAGGTCGGCGCCGGGGAAAAGGCGCTCAACATGGACGCGAGCGCGCTGGGCGACTGGACCAACGAAGGTTCGAGATGCCTCCGCGCGCGCCTCGTCCAGCACATCCTTGAGCATTTTGACCGTGGCCGCCTCTTCGTCGAGCCGAGCCAGCGCCTGCGTTGCGGCATCGGCTTCTTCGGCTGCAGCTGCGGCCAGGCTCGCCAGACCTTTGCCACCCTCGCTCTCAATGATCGCCTCAAGGCGGGCGATATCCTTTTCGAGGTCGCTCCGCCGGGTTTGACCAGCCCTTGCCCGGCTATCAATCGTTTCGATCTTGCGGTTGATCGCCTGCACATCATGTGCGGTGGCGTTGCGCTTCGCTTCGGCCAGCTTGACAGCGGCCTGGGCAACATCCTCCCGGGCTTTGGCGATGGCGTCGGCAAGCCCGGCAAAATCGGGCTTCCCTTCGAGCTGAGCGATGCGATCCGAGGCATGGGTCTGATCGCGCTCCGCGCCCGCCTGCGCGGCGGCAAGCGGGCGGTCCCTATCCTCTATTTCTCGCAGGTCCTGAACGGCTTGGTCGTGCAGGGTTTCAGCGCGCACTACGACCGTTTCCGCCTCTTCCAGGCGTCGGGTGAGCTGATCGGTCGAGATCTCGTCTTCATCGGCCGCCGGTGATTCCGCTGGAGCACCTGCCACGAACAGCTTGAGCGCATCAGGGCCTGCCGCAAGATCCAACAGCGGCTGTGTTGGCGTCAGGCCGGCGATCTTGGTTTCGAGCAGTTGGACGGTCCCCTGCGCGTCACGCGCAGTATCGTTTCGCGTTCGCGCCGCGGCGAGGCCGGCCACGTCCCATTCGGCCAGTTCCAGTTCCTGTCGCTCGAGCAATTCGGCGAGGCGGGCTTCCGCACTGGCTGCCGTTGCCGGCGGACGGATGACGAGGATGCCCCCGCCCAGGGCAATCTGCGTCTCACCGGTCAAGGTGCGCGGGCTATTTGGTGTCAGGGGCTCGCCGTTTATGGTGATGCCCGTAGCGTCGCCCGTAAGCTCGATAGTGGTAGCGCCGGCATTGACGGCTGCCCGCGCTTCCGCGACAGCACGGTCATTGGCCTCCAGGCGAGCGAACGCCTCAGCTGGAATGACCTGTGCGGCCTGATTGCGGGCATTGGCCAGTTGCAATTCTAAATCTAGCAGTTCGGTGTGCCGCTGGCGTGCATCGGTGATGGCCGCGTGGCGTTGACGCCTAGCGAGACGTCCCTCCCCTTCGCCAAGCGCCTGACGGGCTGTGGCGCGATCATCGCGCGCCTTGTCGAGCGCTGCCTTTGCCTCAGCCACCTTCGTGCGTCCCGCTTCCAGCTGATCTGCAAGCTGATCGCGATCGGCGGTGATTGCGATCAAAGATTTGCCAGCTGCCGTCAGCGCTTCCTTCGCCGCCTCATGCTGCGATTGCAGATCGTCGAGACGATCGAGGTTTGCAGAGAAATTCTCATGCTCGGCTTTGCGAGTCTCCAGGATCTGCGCAGCAGCCCTGGCGATCTCCAGAGACTGAACAAGACCGGCGCGCTGTTCTTGCTCGGTCTCGTCCGCCAGCTCTCGCTCGATAACTTTCAGTCGGCCCCGCGCGGCCTCCAGCTCGCCGAAGCTCGTTTCGAGCGCATCGAGCCGCTTGGTCGCATCCGCAGCGGTTTGCCGCGCCTGCTGGTCACGATCCCGCGCCGCTTGCCAGCGCCCCTTCGACTGGGCTTTTCCAGTCGGTGTCCAGTAAATGTCATATTGTTCATCGATCCGCTTTCGGACGCGCTCATAGGCAGCGCCGCCGACGATCGTCCCGACCTCTGCCTCCAGCGTCGCCTGGATGCTGCTGCGCACGATGCTGCCGGGCGCCGTCACTTCGAGCGCCTGCGCCTGCGGAACCCAAAGCAGACCGAGCGCGCCATAGGTGGTCGGGTCACCACGCTGGCTGCTATCCTTGACGAACCCTAGAAGCGCCTGCAGCCGATTTTCGGCATCCTCGCCCTGCGCTCGACCCTGCGGCCCCGTGACTTCGACTTGGGGGCCTTTGAGAAAGCGCTTTGCGACTTTCCAGCTTTCGGTGCCAATGTCGAAACTGACTTCGATTTCTGGCGCGACCGCCTCGCCATAAGGCGCAAAACTTTGGGCGAGCTGATTCTTCGTGGCATGGCGGACGAAGAAAGCCGCCCGCAGGGCCTCAAGGATCGTGGATTTCCCACTCTCGTTGGGCTCGATGATGATGTTGAGCCCCTCGCCCAGCCCTTCGATCGTCAGGGGCTCGCGGAACTTGCGGAAATTGTTGAGGCTGATCCGCCGCAGTTGGAGGCTCATGCTTGGCTCCACCGATGATATTCGACAAAGAGCCGCTCCATCGCGCGCCGCGCTAATATGGCTTCAGTCCCGCCGGCTGCGATTGTCTCGGTGAGTTTCTCAGCCGCTATGCCGAGCAATCCCTCGACCTTGAGATCCACCAAGTCCTGCTCGCCCGGCCGGCCGACAAGATCGTCCGCCCGGACATCCAGGAAACGGAGGCGATGCCGCAGGTCATCTTCGAGCCGCGAGAGGATCTCGACGCGGTCGGCAAGGCTCGTGATGCCTGCAAGCGAAAGGCGCAGCAGCGTTGCCGCAGGATCGATAGCCGAGAGCAGCACGTCGCATTCCGCGGAAAAGGCGGCCGTGTCCTGCAAGGTCCAATCCCTGAGCAGCCATTGGAATCGGCCGGTGCGCAGGGGCTCCACCTTCGGTTCCACTCCCGGCGCAAGCTCGACCATTAGGGCATGGCCCGGCTCATCGCGCTGAAAACCGTCGGTTTCGGGGGTGCCGGCATACCAGGTGCGTGGATCGACCTTGAGCGTGCCATGCCAATCGCCGAGCGCCAGATAGTCGAGACTGGACCGCTTCGCGCGATCGGGCGCGATCTGGTTCTTGGTCTCGCCGCGCGCGGTAAAATCGCGGATGGAACCATGTGCAAGGCCGATGCGCAGCTTCGCGCTTGGCGTTTCCATGCTGTCGAACAGCTCGGTCGGATCGTCGAGATTGTGACGGTGGATGAGAGGTGCGGGTAGCAGCCAAATCCCCGCTTCCATCTCCTGCGCGACGGGCTCAGTTAGCAGGATGATGTTGTCCGAGGCTTTGTGACGGACGCGGTCCCACAGTCCGCCGTTGCGGGCATAATCGTGATTGCCCGGGAGCAGCCACCAGCGGCAGGGATAGCGCTGCATGCGCGAGACTGCCTGGACGATAACCCTATCTTCGGGACCCTCGGTATCGAAGATGTCGCCTGCGACAATCACATGTTCCACCTGGTTAGCGACCGCGACTTCGCCGATCCGGTCGATGGCGTCGAATCGGGCTTCGCCAAGCGCCGCGCGCACCTCGGGATCGAACCGGCCGAAGGGCTTGCCGAGCTGCCAGTCAGCGGTGTGGAGGAAACGCATGGATCAAGATCCCGTATTGTGGGGCGCAGAACGCGGCGGAAGCGCACAGAGCGTGTTGACGAGCCGCATCTGCTCGATGCTGCTGCAGTTGGCTTCGCGCAGGCGGTCGCTGCCAAAAACGAGCGCGAGCGCTTTGGCGCGTGAAACCGCGACATTGATGCGGTTGAGCGAGAAGAGAAACTCCATGCCGCGGGCGGTCTCATCGGCCGAGGAAGCCGTCATGGAGACCAGGCATATAGGGGCTTCCTGGCCCTGGAACTTGTCGACCGTGCCGACGCGGATGCTGCTCGGCAGCCCTGCCCGCAGCGCGTTGACCTGTGCATTATAAGGGGCGACGACGATGATGTCGCTGGGGCCGACAGGGCGCATGGCGCCGTTCTTGTCGGTCCAACTACCCTTCAGCAAATCTTTGACCGCAGCACCGATCGCGGCAACCTCCTCGGCGGCGATCTGGGCGTTGCCGTCATGGACGACCGGCACCCAGAACGCGCCGGCCGTGGGCCAGGCCGTTCCGGTAACGCTCTGGCGCTCGGTATCGCTATGGCTGGCTAGCCGCCCCTCATAGACCTGGTCTGAAATGAAGTCACAGACCGCGGGATGCATCCGCCGGGTCTCGGCAAGGAATATGCCCCGATCGGGAGGGACGGTGGCATGCTCGCCCAGCATCCACTCCAGGCATGACAGGTTGGCCGGCGCAGGATGCGCGCCCTGGATGACCTGAGGCAACTGGCGCGGGTCGCCGACCAGCACGATATTGCGCGCGGCACGACCCATGGCGACCATGTTGGCGAGGCCCACTTGTCCCGCCTCATCGACAAACAACCAATCGAAGCCCTGCACATTCTCATCGCGCGCGAAGAAGAAGGCCGTGCCGCCGACCACATTGGCGCGGGAGAGGATCAAGTCGTCATTGGCCGTGGCGCGGTGAACGGGACAATCGCTGGCATAGCCATCATCGCCTCCGGAAACCTTGTGGGCAAACGACACGGGAAAGGTGCCACCTTCTTCCTCGCTAGCACGCAGGCAGCCGAGCAGGACATTGCGGATCGCTTCATGGCTGTTCGACGCCACAGCCACCCGGTGTCCCGCCTTAACCAGCGCCAGGATCACCCGGGCCGTGACGTGCGTCTTTCCCGTTCCCGGCGGTCCTTGGATCGGGAGCAATGTCTGGTCCATGGCTTGCGCAGCGGCCATGGCGCCCGCCACCGGTTCCCCGCCGCAGAGGATATCGCCGTCGATGCCGTTCAGGCGCGGGGCGGCGCCCGACAGCAGATCATCAACGGCAGACAAGCGCCGCGGCCCGCATTGATCCTCGATGACGTCGCGCACCGCTGCGGCCAACACCTTGGTATCGAGCGGCCAATCCGGATGCAGGGTCAGCCGATCGGTGAGGAGTTCGGCCCTTGCCACGCCGACCTTCAGGGTGATCGTGCACGCATCGCGATCCAGCGCCTCAATCGCGACGGTTGACGGCGGCCCGTCAATCCCGGGCACAGTGGCCTTGCCGCCTTCACGCAATTTGGTTTCCTGAGACGGAAAGCGATAAGTACGCATCACCGAGCGCTTGATGGGTTCGATCCCGGATATCGCCTCGAGTCCCGCAAGGGCGTCGAGATCGTCGACAAGCTCTTCCTCATCGCGCGCCGCGCTGTCGAAAACCGTCCATTGAGCAGGCTTGGCTTCACGCTTGTGGAACAGCCCCAGATTGAACAGCAGTTCCTGACGTGCTGGTGACAGAGAGGATGCGGCCAGGCGATTGCGCAGCGCCGTCGTTTCCTCGTCCTCGACGGACTCCTGCTCGGCCGCGTCCTGCGCAAGCACGGGCCACGGACCATCGGGTCGGATGCCCACTAGCCAATCGCGCAGAAGCTGGGTCGACTGGCAGTCGATCCGATTATAGTCCTCGATTTCGTCGAGTATTTGTTGATCGCCCGTCTCGCGCCAATTTTCATAAGCAACGACCGACCCGCCCGCCGTCTTGACCTCGCCCTCGCGCTTCAAGCCGTAAAAGGCCTCCAGTGCCTTGATGGAGTAGCTCGGTTCGGAAGCAATCAGCGCGCCGCGCACGACCGCATAGAGGTCGACAAAGCGGCGTTCGCGCATGAGCCGGTCGAGGAAGGCCTCTCCGATGCCATAGCGCGTGGTGAGACGCCGCAGCGCCGTGATCTCATACGGCGCATAATGATAGATGCGGGCCTCCGGATAAGCCGTGAGGCGATCGCGAAAAAAGGCAAGCAGCCGTTCGAGCGCTTGCGCTTCGGCGGCATGGTCATGAGCCCAGAAGGCATGGAAGCTATCATCGGCCCACACGCCGTGTAGATATTCAAGACCTCCCTCATAATGGGGGTCACCCTCGATATCGTAGAAGAGATCGCCCGCCTGCGGCCGAGGGAGCAGGTCAAAACCTTTGCCTGGCTGTGCCGGGCGCAACTCGAAGGCGGGTTCGCCGGTTTTGCGCGCGTGCTGCAATCTTGCCTGGCCGACAAGTTTCTCCGCCGTCGCACTCGCAACGCCGCGCACCGGGCCGTCATGCCGGGCGAGCGCGGCCATAGTTTCGATGCCGGACGCCTCCAACTTCTTCACTTGGCCGCGTGTAATATTGGCGACCTGGAACAAGCTGTCCTGGCTGGTAAGGACAGAGTCGCAATGATTGGCCCACCGGCACAGCGAACAATCCGCGCAAGGGATCGGCCGCGTCGGCACAGGGGAAGCGACAAATGCCTCGAGCTTTGCCCGCGCATCGCGCGCATAATAGGCATAGTCGGCCAAGCGCAGCGTCGCGCGCGTCCCATCGCCTAGCTGCACATGTGCGTGCACCGGCATCACGCCCTGGATCTCCGCCAAAAGGTCGGAATAGAGCACGAGCTGCAGCACATGCTTGGGATGGGCTTTGCACTTGAGCTTGGTGTCGGTCACTTCGTAGCTGAATGGCCCCAGCAACGATGGTCGCTCGACCCGCTCGAGAAAATCGGACCAGCCCCCCCAACGCTCGGCGAGAAAAGCCCCTTGAAAGATGATCTGCGAGCCTTGTGCCAGGGCCGCTCGCGTCTCGTCCGCGTTCTGCGCAAGGTCGCCGCGCGCGATCTCGACTACGCCCTGGCCCGCGTCCTTCAGCTTCTCCAAATGAGCGGCCTCATGGGCATCGCCCTGTTTCTGAAGCAGCGCGGCATCCGCGGTATCTTCCCGGGGGGTGAGCGGCTCGCCGCGCATATAGGCAAGGTCGAGCGCTGTCGCATGCGCGCAGCCAACGAAGCGCATCAGGTCCGTCGCTGAAAACAGGATGGTGTTCCCGATCGTCCTCACTTGGCCCCCTTGATTGCCCAACGCCGCCCACGAGGGAATCACCTCGACAGGCTTTACCCTGTTCCTTAGCATGCAAGGGTGTCAATCTCTGACATGGACGTATAATGACTTTCGCCAAGGCCAACGATCTTCTGCGCCTCGCCCAGCTCGCCGCCTCGCGGCGTTTGGGAATCAGTCTTGAGGAAATCTCTCAGGAATTCGGCATTTCGCACCGCACAGCGCAGCGCATGACAAGTGCGCTGGAGGATAATTTCGCGAATGTCGTTGTCGTAGAAGATGACGATCGCCGCCGGCGCTGGCGCATCCAAACTCCCATCCCCGAGCGACTGCAACCGCGCCAGGAAAACACCATCGAGGCTTTGGAAATCGCCGCCCGCGCGGCCCGCGATGAGAACCGGCTCCGCCATGCCCGCGCCTTGGAAGATCTCAGAGACAGCCTGATCACGCGCCTCTCGCCGCGAGATGCGCTGCGCTCCGAAGCCGATGCGGAGGCGGTGCTATCGGCTTTGGGCCAAGTGGCGCGGCCAGGTCCAAAGGTCGCGATGAAGCCGGAGGTCACCGACGTTCTGATCGAGGCGCTGCGCGGACCGTTCAAGATGCGCATTGTCTATGGCGAGACTGACGCAGAGACCCGGACGGTCGAGCCGCATGGGCTGTTGCTGGGATTACGTAGCTATCTCGTTGCGCGCCAGGCAGATCGAGGTGAAAATCTCCGCCATTTTCGTCTCGATCGCATTCACAGCGCTGAATGTCTCGATGAGAGTTTTCCCATCCAGTCCGGGTTTTCCTTGAACGATCATGCGGCGCAGGCCTTCGGCGCTTATCAGGACCCCGCCCAATATGGTGAGATCGTCTGGCGGTTTCTTCCCGAGGCAGCGTCGCGCGCGGCGGAGTTCCAATTCCACCCCAACCAGTCGGCCGAGTATCGGGACGACGGTAGCCTGATTGTCCGGTTCAAGGCCGCAGGCTGGCTGGAAATGGCCTGGCATCTTTATCAATGGGGCGACAAGGTCGAGGTGCTGGAACCGGCAGGACTGCGGGCGCTGGTCGAAGGCCATGCGCGTCCCGACTTCCCGGCCCTGCCCTGATTGACCAATTTGTATCGCCCTTCGTGGCGGCGGTTTTCAATTGAGCTCGGCGAGGAAGCTGGTCGCCGTCAATTGGGCATGATCGCTCAGGGGCGAGCGTAGCGTGAAGGCGCTCGGCGCCCGGGCGAAATTCCACAGCCGCATGAGACACCATTCCTCGCGCCTTGTATCGGCGACGGACAGCTCATTGCGAGAGATATGAAAAGGCGTGCGCTCCCATCCGTTGGTGGTCTTGACCTCGATCAGCTTCTCGCGCCCGTCCGTTTCAAAGCTCCGGATATCGAAGCCAAATCCATCGCCATCCTGCACAGATGTCCAGCGGACTTTGTCCGCGAGATCGTCGCGGCCTGCGGCAGATAAATGGCGGCGCTCGTGATGCAGCACGCATTCTTCACCCGCCTTGCCAAGCGCCCGGTTGCGCGCATCGCGCTCGGCGACATCATATTTGCGGCCGATCGCGGCCATGAACGCTGGATCGATCGGCGACGGTTCGTTGCGCAACGTGGGCGGCGGCCCGATCCGCAGCGATCCTTGCGCTTCCGGTACATTAAGGCCAGCTCGTGAGAGCCTGTCGGGAGCCAGCCATTCGGGCCGCGCCTCCAACCACCGCAGGACGCCATCGACCAGTGCATTCTGGAAATTGGCGGCCGGCTTGTAACCCTCGATCCAGGGCTGGCCGAGGCCGAGCAAGACTGCGCTGATATTCTGATGCTTGAACTCGATCGAGCCCTTGCTGCGGTCAATCACAGCCTGAAGATCGCGGTTTCGCGCCGCTTTGTTGAAGGCGCGACCAACCAGCTCGTCGGTGAGCATGGCGAAATAGTCGGCGACGATGTGATCAATTTCCTGATCGGACCAGATTTCCGCCACGCCCTATTCCACCACCGGGTAGTTCGGCATTGGCCATTCATGCCCAGCATTGTCCATCATGAGATCGATGAAGATCGGCAGCAAGCAGCCGAGCAGCGCGGCGCCATCCCTGACCTGGGCGCGATTGACATCGCTGTTCCATGTCGAGCCACCATGCACCAGTTGGTTGCGCAGTACATAAAGCCGGTCGAACAGGATCGAGAGTATCTTCGCCGTGTCATGATCGCGCAGTGCGGCGCCTATCGCTGTCCGCGACCGCTCGAGCCTTTCAGCCCAGTCGGCATAGCCGGGCGCACCATTGTGGTACTGCCAAAAGGGATGGAAGACATAGCGGTTTGCGAGCAGCACCCGGATTTCCTGAGGGAAGCGTTGCCAGACCATGTCGTAGATCCGGTGTTTGCCATCAAAGCTCACCAGCGTCGTGAAAAACGTCTGGAATAAGCCCCGTTCGCCCTCAGCGGCGCTTGAAGAGCGCGAAGCTTCGACGTCACCGGCATAGGCAGCGTTGAAGCCGATCCAGAGCAGAATGAAGCGCACATCCTCATCGGTCTTCTCGGCCTCGGCACGGCGCAGCCACGACAGCGCGCGATGCACCCTGAGCGTCAGCGGCTCCGGAAAATCGCCACGCAGCTCGCGCCGCTTGGCCTTCAAGGTCTCATGGTGCAGCGGGCTGCCGGGCGGATAGCGATAGGCCATGCCCGATATGGTAAAGCCTTGCTGGTCAGGCTCAATCCCTCTCGATCAACGGGCTCGAGATCGTTGCAGCGGCGCTCGTTCCCTGCCGGGTTCCCGCCGGTTCCGGCCTGACGGCTCAACGGCCCGGACCGAGGTGTCCCGCACCTTTGCTGCCTGAAACTGCCGGCCCGCCTGCAAATGCGTTTGCACCTTGTCGTTTGCCACCTTCATCACCCTGGCAACGGCATCGGGATTGTCGAATAATGCCGCGCGCACCACTGTCTCGATCACGCGAAGCTGGCTCTGGGCCGCCCGCGCATTCTTCTCCCGGCTTTGTTCGGACGGTGTTTGTCTAGACGCCTCATCGGGCTGGCCTCGATTCCGCCCGGGTTCGCGCGACGCCGGCGCCGTGACGGCAGGGGCAATGCTGTTGCGACTAGCATCGCGCCGGACTCGGTCCAGCTCCTGCAAATCCCGTTCGCTCGGCCGATATCCCCGCACCTCCAAACCTTGGCGACTAGCTTCGAGCCAAGCCGCCCTTCGGAACGTCTCACTGCCGGTAACATGGACGTGCGACCACCCGCGATGGCGAGCGATGGCAACGAGATCGCGCACAACCTCGTCGCTCTCGCTAGAGGTGATGAGCCGTCTGCCCTGGTCGCGGAACGCCGGTTCCTTTGCCTGTGCCGTCGTGAAATATGCGGGCTCGCCCGACCATTTGCTCGTCGTGGAGAAATAGCGCTTTCGCAAGGCATCGGGAATGTCACCGGGCGACGCCGCTTGGAGGACGGACGGATCAATCGACTTCACCTTCTTGGTTGCTGCGGGCGACGGTTGCGCCCCAGTCCTCGGCCTGGCTCCCGTGTCCTGCCCGATCGTATTGTTACGCTTGCTCGCACTACGTGGCGCCACAGGTTTTTCATCGGCCATGATCTGCTCTTTCCTGGATGAGGGATGAAGATGACGGCTCTGCCGGCTGCACCAGCGCCCGCTCGATCATCGCCGACACAAAAGCGATGGCCGCTCCTTCATCGCCGGGCGGCGGCAAGTCGGTCAGGTCGCCCAGGACGAGCATGTCATCGGTAATCTCGATCGCGCCCGTCCGTTCACCGTCGGTCATTTCCCGCATCTTGGTTTCCTCCAGCAAGGCCCCGCCCGTACTCTTCGCCGTTGGTCCCTCCGCGTCATTGCTAGGGGACACCACCTGATGCCTACCTGGCGGCAGAGCGGTTGGGGGCTCAGCAGCGGGGATAGGCCGCGACGGCAGAATGGGCGGCGCCAACACGCGCTTTGTGAAGCGCTGCATTCGGTAAAAGGCGATCTTCCTACCCCGAACCGGCGCGATCCCGCCGCGCAGCAACAAGAGTTCGGTCTTGGGCATCTGCATCAGTTCCTGCGGCAGCAGCAGCGCACGGCGCTGATCGGATTCCGATATGCTGCGATTGGCCAGCAGCCCATGGATCGTTCGGCTGCGCGATTTCACATTCATCGTGAAGAAGCCGAGCCGCTCCGAAAGCTCGTTCGCGACCTTCAGCTCCTTGGGTGTGAACACCACCTCAAGGCCGCAATTGGCGATAATTTCGTCCGTAACATCGGGACCGTAAATGGCCCTCAGCTGCGCCCGGCTCTGGATCACCGGTAGCAGGCGCAAGCCGTATCCAGCGACATAGGAAAAGCCGCCTGCAATGACCGAGGCCTTCCCGAGCCTTGCGAATTCATCAAGCAGGATCAGGACTGGGACATTGCTGGCAGCATCGGGCAAATCGCGCGTGTTGAGATCGACCAGCTGTTGCAGGAAAAGACTGTAAACTGGCGCGATCCGGTCGATATTGTCGGGCGAGACCCCGAGATAGATCGACATGCGCCGCGACCGGACTTCGCGCAGATCGAAATCGCTCTGTGAGGTCGCGGCATCGACCACAGGGTTGAGCCAGAGATTGAGCCGCGCCGTGATCGTCTGCTTGATCCCCGAAAAGGTATTGTCCGAAGCCGAAGCGAAATCCTGGATTGCCGAAACGCATGCCTGACTTAACCGCTGTCCCGCTCCCCTCGCCTCTTCCAGGGCCTTGGGAAGATCGCTCTTGGGATCCCCAGTGGTGAGCCGTCGATAAATCTCGCCGATCGTGAAGGGCATGCCAGGATTGGCCGCAACGAGTGCGCCGACGCCGATGAAGGCCGCCCGCGCCGCCTCGGCCCAGAACGGGTCCGACCGTTCCGGCGCAGGGAAGAGCATGACCGCGATTTTCTGAAGCTCGTTGACGACGTCGGTGTCATCAGCTCTCCGGATATGGGCCAGGGGATTATACCGTGCCGTCCGGCCCTCCGGGTCCAACGGATCGAAAAGGTAAACCGATTGACCGGCACGTTGACGATAACCGGCGCTGATACTCCAATTCTCCCGCTTCACATCAAGCACGACGACTGAATCCGGCCAGGTCAGCAGATTGGGGATGACAACACCGACCCCCTTGCCCGCGCGCGTTGGCGCTTCGAGCAGGACATGCTCGTTCCCGCCGAAAATGAGGAAACGTCCTGCTTTGCGTCCAACGACAATGCCAGATGGGGCGCGCAGCCCCTCGCGTCGGATTTCGCCCTCGCGCGCAAACCGCGCCCCGCCGTGCAGGGATGGGCCTCGCCGCAGGATCGTAAGGACGAGAAGCGCGACTACGGCGGCACCAGCCATCGCGCCCCGCTTGATCCAGTCTCCGAGCAGCGGATCCCAGCGATAATACCAGAGCCAGGCCGGCAGAGTGCCGAGATCGATATTATGCCCGATCTGGCCGAGTCCGAACAGGGCAACGAACAGGGTGATAAGGGCCCACAGCAGAATTGCGCCAATGGCGCAGAGGCCAATCGCCCATGGACTACGCTGCGCCAGCATCGCCCATCCTCGGCTCGAAATAGATCTCTTCGACCTCAAACCGCCCGCCGTGACGGCGTGTCTGCACAACGACGTCGACAAGCATGCGAAGGAGCCCGCGAATATCGTCGCGGGCGAGATCGCGGCCGCCTTCCGATTCCTTGACGAGCAGCGTCAGCTGTTCAAACGCGCCGGCGGGTGAACCGGCGTGGACGGTCGTGATCGATCCGGGATGCCCGGAATTGACGTTCCTCAGATAGAAGAAGGCCGTGCCATCACGCAGCTCCTGCAGCAGGATGCGGTCGGGCCGCATGCGCAGCGCGCTCTCGAGCAGCTGCTTGGCGCCAACCTTGGCCAGGCCCTGCCCTTCGCTCGAATAGACCATATGGACGACGTTGCGATGAGGCACGACGAGTTCTCGGGTGTCCTCGATGGTGAGCAACCGCTCCTCCGGAGGGATAAGCTGGATGAGCGCTTTCGCGAGGGTCGTCTTTCCCGAACCCGTGGCGCCACTGACCAGAATGTTCTTGCGGGCAGGAACGGCGACCTTGAAGAATTCTGGCCAGTCCCCCGCGTCGCGCAGCGCCACTAACCGCGCATCGACATCGGAGAGACCCTTGGCGCTGGCGCGCGTCGCGCGGAACAGCCCGGCCCCAGCCAGTTGGTCGATCGGCAGGGTCACGGTCGACGGCTTGCGGATCGTGAAGGAAGGACAACCGCTAGTCGTAACCGACGGGATGACGATCTGGCAGCGCTCTCCGCCTGGCAGGACCGTCGAACAGATCGGGGACTGACCATCGATGTCCTGGTGCGTAAAGCTCGCCGCAGCAACGGCGAGCGTCCCCAGCCAGTCGCTGTCCAGCTCCGGCATCTCCTGCCAACGCCACCCTTGGCGATCCTCGATTCCCGCTTCCCCCGGTCGATTGACCACCAGCTCCGTCACATCATCCGGCTCCAGGAGCGGCAGGAGCGGCGCGAGATAGTGACGGAGGACGGCGGTATCGCGCATGGCTTACCGCTGCAGTTCCAGTTTGTAGACGTCGGCGAAGTTGAAATCCTTGGCGACGAAGATGCCGACCTCCTCGCCTTGGTTCTTCTTCAGCACCGGCCGGATATTGATATTGTTCTGCAAGGCGATCGCCGCGCCTTCGCTCGGCGCCCGGGTCACATTGTTGAAATTGCCATTGCCGCTAGAGGCGGCTTGCCCGGCGATATAAGCGGCATCATCGACGAGCGAGAGGAGCAGGGCGCCGCCAAAGCGCGCCCAGAAAAAGCTGTCGACCGCGCCGGCAAGCCCGGCTCGGCCGAGCGCATCGGAGCCAGGCGAGGCAAGATCGATCCGCACGCCCTGGGGCGTGACCGCCCGCGTCCAGAGGACGAACAGGCGATTTTGCCCTTGCTGGATGCCGCCGCGATATTCGCCGAGAACGCGCGTGCCCTTTTCCATGAGTACGACCCGGCCATTCTCGGAATAGACGTCCCGCGGGATCAGGCAGGACGTGTAACCGGGCTGCGCGGAATTGATCGCGGTTTGCAGGATACAGGGGATCAACGTGCCCGCTGTAATCAGGAAGTTGCGGTTCGGCAGCATCGAGGCCCGCGCTTCCCCAATCGACGAACTTTGCCGCAAGAGATCGAGCGCGTTGGGCGTCCTTCCCTCGCCGCTCTCTGGCGCCCCGGCAGCGTTGTCAGGCATTTCGCCCACAGCCCCTGCAGCTGTGGGAGCGCCAGCCCCAGCGCCGAGATCGCGACCTCCATAGGCAATCAGTGTGGACCGCCGCGCCTGCTCGGCAAGTGTTGGCCGGGGGGCGCTGGTCCCGCTCGGTGCCGCGCCCGGCTGCATGGCGGGAACAATTTGGCCGTCAGGGCCGGGTACGCCAGCTGCAGGATTGAGCACCGGCGCATTGGGGTCTGCGCCGGCTGCCCCGAGCGACCGAGGTTGAGGCGCGACCGCGGCATAATCGACGGTTTCCCGAGCGACGATATCAGGTCGTTCCCGGGCTGAACCTGCCGGCGCGGTGAGGTCACGAGACGAGGACTGCTTGCCCGTGCCGGAATTCACCCAGAGAATGCCCAGGGCCATTGCCGTGCCGGCGAACATCAGCGCGGTGTTGCGCCGCGCGGACGTCATGCCGCCGATCGGTTCGATTCCCCGCTCGTGAAGGATTTCGTGCCTTTCGGGCATTGGATCGCCACCGGGCAGCGGGCGCGCAACAGGGGACGGTTCATCGGCCATGGTTCATTCCTGCGGATGGGTGATGGTGCGCTCGACGTGGGGCGATCCGGTATTCGTCCCGTGATCGACGCCATAAGGTTCTGGCGCCTGGTTATAGATGCACAGCACCTCGCCGCCCCGGCGCAGGCGCAGTTGACGCGCCACTAAATGAACGACAACGAATTCGTCGCGAACGTCGAAGGGGACCAGCGTTTCGGACCCGTCTGGCCTCACCAGATAAATGGCAGGAACTTCCCGGTTCGCCGGAAACCGCAACACCGTGAATTGGCCATTGTCAGAGACCTCTGACGGCTGCAAATCGCTCGAGCCCTGGACCTTGTAATTCATGTTGCGCGGCCCCTCGATCACCGCATGATCGAGGGCACCGCGAACAGCCTGGGCCTCCAGCGCCGCCGCTTGCATCGCGATCTGTGCTGCTCTCAGTCGTTCGGCCCGCGCCGCCTCGTCCCGCGGATAGCGGAAGCGCACCTGGAAATAGGCCTGGCCGTTGCGGCCGGTGATCGGACCGCTGCGAGCAGTGAGTTCAAAGGCATAGCTTCTTAAGGTTCCGCCGCGAGACGTGGTGACGATAAGGTTGGTCGGTCCAGCGCGTTCGCGCGGCTTGAGGAACAGGATGTGGCCAGCCACGGCCACCTCCCAGGAGACGGTGTCGCCCAGCGCGACGTGCTGGATCGTCTCGTCCTCGCTCAGGACTATCTGGGTTGCTGTCCGGAAGGTCCCGACGATGCGATAGACCTGCGCCTCCGCATAATCGACGAACTTGACGCGCGGGTCAGACGCAGCGCCACGCGGGACCTCGACCGCATGGGCAGCAAACGGCGAGGCCCACGCGATGATAGCCGCAGCGACCAATGTTTTCATCGGACCACCTCCGGATCGGAGCGGTAATTCTCGACCTGGAAGCCGAGCGGGTTCCGATAACGGTCGCCTTCGGCCATTGGGGCATTGGCATAAGCGAATGTGACCGTGGCGATCCAATCGCTGCTCTGCGTATCCGTCTCTGTCTGGATCTGCCGCGTAAAACGCACGTTAGCGACCCGATCATTGATGAAGGCGATGTTGCGCACTCGTGCTTGCACAACGACGTTCTTCCCCCAGGCGTTCTGGGGACTTGCGGCATTGTTGTTGCTGAAGAAGCGCGCCCAGCGCTGCTGCTCCGCAGGCTGCGACAGGATCGTCACGAAGCGGAAATTCTCCTCGGCAGCTGCCGGTATCCAGCTTTCGCGTGTGCGTACATATTGCGCGAGAAAGTATTTAGTGACCGCTTCATCATAGCGCATCGGCCGCTGGGTCAGCGCTGTCTGGACATCCACCGCGCCCGTCGTCTGATTGACCCGAATGACATAGGGCACGACGGTCTTGAGCGGGGCCAGCGCGGCGACAGCAAAAATGGATGCGGCCGCAAGCACCGAGGTTAGTGCCGCCACGGTCCAAGCAATACGTGTCGATCGCAATGCCGATCGAACCCTGTCCTGGTCCCAGCTTCGCGCTTCCTGGAAATAGCGTTTGAGCCCGGAACCAGGCACCGCCTCCGCGCCATTGTCAGCAACTCGCATAACGAATGTCCCTTGGCGCAAAGGAAACCTTGTCGTCCGGAGGCGCTGGCACTGCGGGCGGAGGCGGTGGATCTCCCACCTGCGGATGAGACAAGGGAGGAATGGGCGGCGCAGGGCGCGGCGCTGTAGTCGCCGGCACCGGCGATCCGGGCAGAACGCTCCCATAGATATTCACGTCACGCAGATGGTGCCCGTTACAAACGGCCAGCTTCTTGGGTCCGGAAGCGCATGCCGCGAGGCCAAGCAATGGAAGACTGCCGATCAGGCAGAAAGTAACCTGGCGGATGGTGAACGTCGATTTTTGAGGACAGGGCAAGGTCATGGTGATGTCTCGCTATGCCGTTTCGATGGAGCCGCCCCGACGAGCGGCGCGCTCCAGATTGCGGCTGTTGCGCGCAATGCGGCGTTGTCGGAAGGGAGATGCCATTGTCCCCCATGCGGTCCCAGCGAAGGCACCCACCCCGGCGGCTGCCCCGCCCGCAATGCCGGTGGCAATCGCAGGAGCCTGGAAGAAGAAGATTGTGCCAAGAAATATGTATGCAGCAAACAGAACGGCACCGAATGCCGTATCCACGACTCCTTCAGATGCTGCCGTTGCAGCGGCTCCGAGATCAGTAATCAGGGTCGTGACCGCAATGATTACAGCAAGCAAGACAATGTAATTTATGGTTTGGCCAAGCCATCCATGAAAGAAACGCCTTGTCGGTTCGAACAATGCGAGGGCGATGAAAATGGGGCCGAGGGCTATAATGATCGCGAGTGCAACTTTGGCAAATATCGTAATTGCGAAGCCGATAGCCGCCGAGAGACCTGCGAGCGCCTTAAGCCCCAAGCTCAACGCATAAAGTACCAATTTATAAGGATTGATATCGCTGTAAGTCGCCGCCTCGGTCTCAATGCGCGCTATAATGACATCGCTTTGGGCGTAGTAATCGTCAAAAGCTTGGCCAGCTGTCCCGATCGTCTTCCCCGCGAGAGCCTGCGAGATCGCGTCCGGCATCCCATGAAAAAGCGGCGTGGTGATCCACTCAGAATAGGCGACCGTCGTTGCGGCAATATACAGCAGGCAAAGCTTGACCATCCGGTAGAACAGCTCGCCCCAAGGCTCGCTGATGATCCCACGCATCACCATGTAACCAAAAAGGGCGATATAGATTACAAGGCCGAGTGCCAGCGGCCCGCGCACAACCTCGACCACATTTTGAAGACGCTCATTTAGGAAAAGGTCCAGCTTTCCATCAATGTTCGTGTAAAGTGAGCTGAACAAGTCCGTAGCCATGCCGAATTCCAACGCGCTACCGTGAAAGCGACTGCATTTTATTGTTGAGTGTTCGAAGGCTTTCGGCGTTCGAGCACTCTTGCTGGTTCTGGTGCGAGCCATCGGCGCAAGCCTTAGTAAGCTCGCTCAGTTCCTCAGGATGGGAATTCAGATAGTCCTTCCCGCGCGGCGCTCGCTCACACCCGGTTAAGACAGCTGTCGCCAATGCCGCCAGCAAGAAAACCTTGCCCGTCATTGTGATAGGCTCCCGAGCTTTGAAGCCAATATTGTCTCGCTCTCGCGCTGCGACCGTAGCCGAACGTCGGCTTCCTGCCGCATCCGCAGCGCCTGCAATTGCAGGGCATCATTTTGGATGTGGACGTTTTCGACCCCTACCCTTGCCTGGATGTCCATGACCTGTTTCGCGTCCGAAGCGGTATCGAGTGAGGTGCGCAGTTCTTCCAAGCCCGTTGTGCGTTGGGCCGAGACGCCATAGGCTGACTCCGCGATCGCGGCATCGCGGGCGGCTAGATCGCCATTTCGCAACAGAGTGTCGCGCGACGCGCGCTCATAGGCTGAGGCGCCTGGCCGCAGGTCCGGCAGCGCAATGCGGTTGGCATCGCGAATCCGGGTCGCGGCACTGCCAAGCGATCCCAGCCTGGCATTGTCCGACGACATCAACCTGCCGAGGTCGCGGGCCTCGCGCGGCAGCAGATGGCGCATCGTGTCGGTGGAAAGCGACGGGGCAATGCCGTTGACGTCGGTGACCTGATTGAAGCTGCCGTAGAGCTGCTTGGCCTCGGCGATCTGCTCCTTGCCCTGCTCGATCATTGACAGGGTGTTCTTGACCGTGGCGAGCGCCTGCAAATAGCCAGAGCTGTCATAGACCGGTATGCCTTGGGCGGCGGCCGGACCTGCTGTTCCCAGGATAATCGCACCGATCGCTGCGGTTTTGCCTTTACGCATAGCTCATCCTTTCCTGCTCGATGGAGACCGACGCTGCTGGTGAAAGAGGGGCAGCCAGTTTTCGGGATCGTCGCCGACCTCGGCGCGGATAGCGTCGAGCAGCGTCACCGTTTCAGTAGTGCCCGAGAGAACTGCCAGCTCGTCGGAGAGACCGCCAAGATCGAGCTCGACGATGATTGAGTCATGGCCTTGCTTGACCAAGAACCGGCGGGATTCCGGATTCAGATCGTGGCGGATGAGCTTGAATTCCGCCTGGGTCAGACCCAGTCCATCGACATAGTCCGTTTCGCGGCCGTAGGGGTTGGGAAGCAGTATCTTGGTCGCAACCTGCTCCATGATGCTGTGCGAAATGTCCGAACGCAGCGCATCCGCAGGGCTTTGCGTGCCGAAGACAAGAAAGGCATTCTGCTTGCGGTAGGTCTTGAGGCCATCCTGCGCAAAGGCGCGGAAGGCGTCGTCACCCAAGGCCTTCCAGAATTCGTCGATGTCGATCACAAGCCGCCGACCGTCGAGGAGACCGTCGATCCGGTGGAACATGTACATCATGAGCGGCGTGCGGACTTCAGGGTTGTCGAGAAAATCGGTCATGTCGAAGCCGATAAACGCCGCCTCGAGCGATAGGGCATCGATCTCATTGTCGAACACCCAGCCGAGCGAACCGCCCCGCGCCCATTTCTCCAGCCGAGCTCCGATGCCTTCAGGGTCACGCTGGCCGAGCAGCTGGCGAAGCGCGAGAATGGAGCGATCCTCCGGCGCGAGGCGCCCGAGCGAGGCCAGCCCCTCGTCGATCATGCGTTCCTGCGTGACCCCTAGCTGACCTCCGACCGGCGTCACGAGCTGGCGGATCAGGCGCCCCAGGAAGGCAAGATTGCGCGGACCATAGTCGAGTGCCCGCAGAGGCGCGAAACCTGTAGGCACGCCATTCTTCAGCGTTAGATAGATTCCGCCCGCGGATCGGACATAGATCTCCGCGCCGCGGTCCTTGTCGATGAAGATCTGCTGCGCGCCCGTCTTCTCGAGCTGCGCCATCAGAAAATTCTGGACGACGGTCTTGCCCGCGCCAGAAGGACCGATGATCAGTGTGTGGCCCAAATCGCCGACATGGAAGTTGAAATAATAGGGCGATTGCGCGGCCGTCTTCATCATGGCGATCGCAGGCCCCCAATGGTTCCCCTTGGCACGGCCCGCGGGATAGGTATGGAACGGCGCCAAGGCGGCAAAATTGCGCGAGGTGATCGCCGCCGGCCGCGCCCGCCATGCGAAATTTCCGGGCAGTTGCGCCCAGAACGCCGCTTCGAGCGCTGGTCCTTCGCGCGCCGCCACCAGGCCGGCATCGGCCAGCGCCGCGCGCGCGGCCGAGAGATTATCGGCAAGCCGCCTCTGGTTCTCGGCGAATACGGCCAGTGAGAAATGATGCTCACCAAGAACGAAGCGGTTGCTTTGCAGATCGTCGGCGGCATCAGCAAGATCGAGCGCCTGGCTCGCGGCCGCATCCTCGGTCGAGGCCATCTGGTTCTGCCGGCGGCGCAGACGTTCGGCTGCCCGCGCCTTGCCCATGAAGGTGAAGGATTGCGAGACGACGAAAGCGAAATCCTGGCCGAGCAAGGCATTCATCTGGCCCGGGCGCGTCAGCGCGGGATACTCTCTGATCCCCAAGATGCCCTGCCAGCGGCTCGCGTCATGGGCACGGATCTCGACCGTCTCGCGTCCGAAGATCACGCGCTCGCCATAAAGCGCCGATCCCAGATGACCGCGGACGAGCGGAACCCTGGATCGCGCGCCCATCATCAATTGCTCGAGCACCTCAAGCGGGGCGGAGAAGATCAGGCCATTATGCTCGTAGAGGGCGAGGCGCGTCGGGCTGCAGCGGCGGAGCAGCTTCTCGATGTCGCGCGCCTTCTCCTCGAAGCGCGCCAGTTCGTCGGGATCGACTTCCTTCTCCGCTGCCCTGGCTTTCGCGATCCGCTTGAGAAGCAGCCCGGTTCGATCGGCCGATCCGACGGCCGGACGCATGAGAAGCGTCAGATAATGCTCATTGACGAACATCCGCTTGGCGGTGACGCGCGCCCGATATTTACCGTCGAGCTCGGCGGCGAACTTTGAACGAAACTGCCCTTCGGGATAGTCCCCTACGGCTGAGCGGACGATGTGGGTCCAGATCGCAAGCCGATCGTCGGCGATGTTGCGCCAGGTGCCGTTGAGCTTCTCGTGCCAATCGTTGAGGTGGATCGGATCAGCCGTCTCGAAAGCCAGCCCTTCGAGACGGAACATCATCATGAGATCGCCGCTATCGAGCGCGATCACTTCGGGCGTCACATGGCGGGCATAGGGGAGATAACGCGCGGGCTCCGCCTCTCGGGCCAGAACCCGCCAGGGCGTCTTGCGCGGCGGCAGCTGGGCGGCGGCGCTAGCCACGCGCGAAGCCCTTGCGCTTCATCCCCGCGACCGGCAGCGGTGAATAGGAACTGCCGCCCCACCAGCCGCGGTTCCGGCAGCGCGCCTTGGTCAAAGTCCATAACCATAGCAGACGAAAGGCATTGGCGTCGTGGCGCACGATGAGGCGCGCCACCGCCAGGCACGCGCCGCCGATCGCCCCCGCGTAAAGCGGATTGCCGCTGACGATCAGGGTGAGACAGGCAGCAAACGCAATCGGCAAGGACGCTTCGAGCGGCACGCCCAGCCACATCGTCGGCCGGGTCACCGCAAGGAAAAGCGTTTCCTCGCGCAGCCGCTCGTTCGAGGGCGCGGCCTCCCTCACGCGCCACCCGTGATGGTATCGACGATCCACTGCGCGCTGAAGACGATGAAAATGCCGACGATGACCGTCACCAATAGGCCAAGACTCGCCCGTCCGGTGAAGAACATGAAACCGACGATGACGACGGCGATCACCGCAATCGTCTTGGCAAAGGTGCCCGTCAGCCAAGTCTTGATGTTCTCCGCCATGGAGGTGATGCCGTCCGCGCCTTGCGCATGGGCAGGATCACTCAGCAGCAAGGAGAGAAGTACCGCCAGGCCAACGATGCCGGCGATGCGCAGCAAAAGACGCGCCCATTGGGGCTGGGAACCCAGGCGGGCGGTGATCGCTGTCATGGATGCTGTCCTTTCTGAGAAGTTACCCCGTCCCCGAAGACCATGAGCGAGGCTTGCTGGGTTTCTGCGGCGGTGTTCCACCCGGCGGCCTGCCTCGCCGCGAGCGCAGCGGGTAGCGGTTTGGCGATCACCGCATCGGCAGGCTGGACAGGCGCGGTCGTCACAGACGCTGGGAGCCTGCCGCGGATCAGGGGAATGACGGTTGACGCGCTGGCATAAACCCGAGCGACATAGCCGTTGCGAAATCCGCGGCGCCGATCGCCGGTATTGTAGAGCGAGAGCGCTGTTGCGATCGCATGGTCCGAACTCGGCGCGAAACGCGCCACCGACTGATAGTTGGTCGTCAACACCCGCGCTGCGGCTGCGAGGTTGCGGCACGGCTCAAAGGCATCCTCCACCGACAGACCCAGCCATCCGAGGTTGGCGCTGTTGATCTGCCCCAAGCCCAGGTCGATGTTGTAGCCTTGGTGGATGAGGCTACGCGCCGCAGCAATCGCCTGTGCCCTCGTCGCCGGCGTCGGCTTACGCGCACCCGGACTGTTCACCCCGATCGCCAGTGTGTTAAACCGGCTTTCCGTGTGAACGATCGAGATTAGCGTCTCAGGCGCCACGCTTGGCGCGCATGAGCCCGCAAGGACGAGAAGACTGGCGACGTCGAGGATCATCGAACGCCGTCCTGCAGCCGCTCGATTTGGGCCAGCGAGTAGGTTTCGCGGCGTCCATCGCTGAAGGTCATGACAACCCGGCGCCGCGTTGCGGAATCGCGATCGTAGACCTTGGTACGAGCGACACCACCGCCGCTACAGCCGGGAAAAGAGCCGCCAGTGCCCAAGCGCTGCCACAGCTTGGTCATGGGCGCGACCCACTGGGCATATTGCGTCGCGCCACCGGGATTGGAAAGGAATAGGAGAACCTGGCAGCCCAAGTCATTCGCTCGCGCGGGAGTCGGTTGAAGAGCGGTGCCCATGGCGAGCACCGCCAGGCTGAGAATCACACGTTGCATCGGGTCATTCCCCCGCGAGAGACACCTCCCGCGTTGGGAATTGGCGTCGGCTATCCGTTGGATTTCACCTCTCTTTTGTTCCGCCCGGCTCCGATTTCGGCAATCCCCCCAGCCGGGGGGAGTTGGCCTGCTCTTTGCTGGTCTAGGAATTCAGCCAGCGCACCTTCCTGATCGGGGCGCAACGCGTCGATCGCCGCCAAATATTCGGGTGGATTACCCTCGAGCAGGATGGACGGGCATTGGCCATCATAATTGCCGAGATTGGGGCGGTGCTGCTGGTAACCGACGAGCGCGGCAAGCTCTGGATCGAACGCACGGGCCGCATCGGGCGGATAGGTCAGCCATTGATTTTCGTAGGGCTTCAGCCAGCCCAGGCAATAGCTGACGATAATGCCACGCCGGATCGCGCCGGTCATGTTCGCGCCGGCGCCATGCAGCGTGGAACCGAGAAAGAGGATCGCCGAGCCCGGCTCCGCCTCAACCGCCATGGGCTGCGCGTCCTTCGCAGAACCGGCATTATGGCTCTCGGGCCAGATCAATGTGGCGCCGTTTTCACCCCTGAACGGAGAAATCGGCCACATCACGTTGACGAGATACTCGATCTGGCCTGTCGGGCCGCGCCACATATCCTGATCCCTGTGAGGGAACTGCGCCAGCGCGCCGGGATGCAGTTCGAGCGCCTGCGTCAGGTTGAGCTGGATGGTATCGCACCATGGGTTGAGGACCGACTGCACCAGGCGCATGATCGCGGGATGACGCACCAGCCTCTCGACAGCGGGTACGCGTTTCAGAAGGCCGCCGAAGCGCTTGGTGCGCGGACCGTAGAAACCGCCCTGACAAAAGGGTGTGGCGGCAAAGCGCGGATCGAGGGCGTGATCGATCTCCGCGATCTCTGTCGTGGATATGATGTCCCGCAACACGCTGAAGCCGTGCCGCTGCAGATCGTCATCGACCGTAGGGTCAACAGCTTGGCCATAGGGGGAGAGATTCGTCATGGCGCCCTCCTCAAGCAGCCTTGGCAAATTCGGCGAGACCGACCGGGCGCCAGATGCCACTGGCCTGCAGCTGCTCACGCGTGCGGCCATCGATGTCGATCTGCAAGGCGACAAGGCAGCTTGTCGAACCGGGCAGGCCGAGGGGGCGGCAGGCCCAGCCAAAGCTCAGGATCTGCTGGAACCAGGGCCACTCAGCGACGCCGGTGTAGCTTTGGATTCGATTTCGCAGCGCATATTCGACGAGCGCGGACACCAACCGGTTGCGCACCTCCAGGCGCTCACGTGCGCGCAATCGTCGTGCAAGACAAAAGCGCGTGATCTCGAGGATCGCACCACCCCGGGGAGGCGCTTGTTCACATAGCTCGGGGAAAATGGTGCCAAGAATATGGTCACCGGTCGTAGGAAGCAGCCGCGCCGAGGCAAGATGCTCGCCCTCGGCGTCGGCTATCACGATGTAGACGGCAGCGTCATTGTCGAACTGGTCGATTTCATAGCGGCCGGCGAGGACCGGCACGTCCCAGTGCAGAAGATCGACGAATATCCGTTTGCGTTCCTCGAACATCGAACGGAACAGGCGGGTTTCCATGGCGCGGGCAGCGCCGGTTTCAATATGCATGACAGCCTCCTTTGATGAGGCGGTCAGTCGATCAGGCCCGCGTCCTTTCGGTTATCCCCAGTCCTGGGGAGATCATCGGCCGAAAACATCCGCGAAGCTGATCTGTCCATCGAACAAGGCGCGGATCGCCAGAAGCGTGCGCTTCGTGACACCGTAGCGGTCACGCGCATCCTTGACATGCTGGATCACCGTTTCCTGCCCAATGCCGAGGATCTGGCTGATCTCCCAGTCGGTCTTCCCGCGCGCGACCAGCGCCACACATTCAGCCTGCCGCTCAGTCAGGCTGGGGCCTTCGCATCGAGCTTGGGTTTGCCGGGACAATCTGCGCGCAGCTTCGAATGCGAAGCTGCCAATCAGCTGGACGAGCGGGAGCTGTCGTTGATCGAGCACGTCGCCTGACCCCATGGCGAATGAGCAGGACCCATTTACCTCACCAGGAATGTGGGCAGGAACCGTGAAACCATCGCCCAGCCCGGCGTTGTGCGCTTCCGCCAGGATCGACCGATCAGCAGCACTGAGCGTGATGAGTGATTGAACCGCCGACCAGGCAAAGCCGACATTGGTGCGGTGGCTGGCACGGTGGATCGGGTCACTGGCATAGAGGCGACGCGCCTGGAAACGCTCCACCCAGTCCGGTGGATAATCGACGATATGGACAGGGCTCACCGCCGGCTTGCGGTCGATATGGTGGACCAGGGCAAAGTACCGAAAACCCATCTCACGCGTGATCTCGGCCATCAGGCCGGCGAGCGCTCGACTGTCCTTGATTGTCGCGGCGACCGCGCAGAAGTCCTGAACTTGGCCAAGCCCGATCATCACGGCCCAAGCGAGATCAGAGGAGCGCGTCCATGTTGAGATGACCGTCGCGAACCGCGCGCAGCACTAGCTGCGTTCGGCGCCGAACGCCGTAGCGCCGACGCGCAGATTCAACATATTCGTGCACGGTGTCGCGGCTAAGCCCGAGTATCTGGGCAATCTCCCAATCGCTCTTCCCCTGGGCCACAAGAGCGATGCATTCGACTTGGCGCGGACTGAGGGGAACGAACACGAAGGTCCTCATCTCTTCGCCGAGCAGTTCGCGCGCCCGGTCATAGGCGACCGAACCCAGCAAGCGGGCGGTGAGAATTTCCTCCACATCCAGCGGTTCATCACGCGCTCGGGCGACCGTGAAAATCGCCTCAGGCTCACCCGGCGTCCTGATCGGCAAGCTATAGCCCGCTGCAAGGTCATGATCCCTGGCGCGTATCAGGATGCTCCGCTGGCGCGAAGAAAGCTCAAGCACGTCGCCCACCCGATCCCAGGCGAGCCCCGATGGCGTGCGGGCGCAGGCCGCATGGATGGGGTCTTCGACATAGTGGCGCTCCTCGAGCACCTCCTCGAGCCAGGCCGACGGATAGGTGGTGAGAAACAGGCTTTCCCCGCCTCCGCGCCGAAGATCGACATTGTGGAGCAGCGTGAACCAGCGGAAGCCAAGTTCGCGCACGGCCGCATCGATGGTGCCTTGCAGATCGCCGAGGTTTCCAGCACGCGCACATTCCTCTGCGAAACGCGTGAGGTCATCCAGGCGGCCGCAATCTCTTATCCTGTTCGCCATAGACGGCCGAAACTCGTCGCCAGGACAACTCCCCGTCCAGTGATAAGCGATCAGCACGGTGATTATCACGGCGAGTTGAGAACGATTCGCAACAGTCTTCGAGGAATGAATCGCCTATGACACTTTGCCCGCTGGTAAAGTGTCATAGGCGACAAATGATGCCCAACGGTGCGGATTTCGGATTCACATTGATCCTTTTTTGTGCTTGATTCAGTCGCGTTATGTTTCAATCCTCGGCTCCTCTCGAACCTTCCGGCAACTGCGATATCGCAGCCTTACTCGAGAGATTGGCGCAGGCCTCAAGCCGCCCCCGCTACGCCTTCATGCTGCTCAACCTGATTGCCCAGGTCGCCGGCCCCGACGGCAGCGCCGGTCCCTGGATTAAGCAGGACAACGAGCTTGTTTCGCTGCGCGACTGGCTTTGCGCTGCGCTCACGCCGATGGCCCAGCGCAGCGCGCGTAACGTCGCCTTGGCCGAGCGGGTCCATAGAGACCTCGTCAGAAGCGACGCGCTTCCGCGCGATGCGCAGGATGCACAGCGTGCGGTCGCTGAGGAAATGCGTGCGCGCATTCGGACCGCCGGCAAAAGCAATCTCAGCCGTGCGGTTTCCGAGCTCGTAAATGCAGGATTCCTGCGCCGCCATTATCAGGGCTGTCGCGTCGACCATCAGAACCGCGGCGGGCAGCGCCACGCCGTCTATACATTGGTTGGGGATGCGCGTCTTCTCGGCCCGACGGTTCACGCGCCGAAAGCGTTGGTCCAGGGTGAATTCGCGTTCACGGGCTAAGCAGACTTGCATCCAGCCTGCAGCATTTGAACAAGATTGCCGTCAGGATTGATTGACTTCGGCTATCCCAGCCTGACGCAGAAAATCAGCGGCCCCTAGGTTCATGTCGATCTCCATTCCGGATCGGAGCCAACGATAGACGAAAGGCAGGAGCAGCGGATTGCTGGTTCTGCGCTGGAATATGCTGTTCTGAAATTCGCGCGACCGTCTTTCGCATTCGCTGTCGTCACAACCTCCCGCGAGCACCAGTTCCCACAATGCTTCCGCCTCTGCGCGGGCCAGTTTCTGAGCATCGGCGGCATCACGCTGCCGGAAGGCGTCGCGCACCGCCCAAGACGGGTGGCATCAATCCGCATGACTGGCTGAACCAGACGCTGACCGCGCTCGCCAACGGCCATCCGGCCAATCGAGTTCATGAACTGATGCCCTGGATCAACGTGGGCTGAGAACACCGCTCTGATGTCCGCTGTCAACGTTGCGGGCGCGCAAAGCCACCGCTGGGCGAAGCTGTGCCGTGGTGACCGCGCATAGGTGGAGACGGGACCTGAGAGACGTCGGTGATCAAGCTCTGATACGCGGGTTGGCTACCGCATTCCCGATTGTGCGTCCGGGGCTGATCCTATCTTACAGCGGGCGTCGGCGATGCCGGCCACAAAGCGTGTGACGGATATTCCCCTGCCGTGGTCCCGCCCCCGCCTGTGCGCGGGAGCTATTGTGATCGTCAGGCGGGTTGGACCTCCCGGGCGATCGCCCACATGAAGCCGGCGAGCTCGCGTGCGATCGCCGCGCAAACTACCGTGGTCTTCTTGCCCTTCGCGTTGAGCGCTCGATAGCGAGCCGTCAAACGGCTCTGCGCCTTCCAGGCGATCTCCCGCACCTTAGGTGTGGTCTGCTCCAGGCGGTACAGTTTGTTCTTACCCACCCGGGGCGGGTGACGGTAAGTCCAGGCGCTCTCCACCAGCATGTGTCGGACTCTTCCGTTGCCGGCCTTGGTGATCCCGCCACGTCGGATCGCGTCGCCAGTCGAACGCTCGCTTGGCACCAAGCCCAAATATCCCATCAACTGGCGCGGGCTGTCAAACCGGCGCACATCGCCAACCTCGGTGACGAAAGTGACCGCGACGACAAGCTCCACGCCTCTTAGAGCCAGATCCGAAAGTTGTTGAGCAATACCAGCCTGTTGTGATTCACGCCGTCCTTGCGAAGAGATGGAGTGCCCCATGGCATGGACTGGTATTGCCCGGCGGGAGCATAGCCGGGAAGGATTGAGATATCCAACCGATATGACGGATCGGGAATGGGCGTTGGTTTCGCCTTTTATTCCTCCAGCCAAATCCGGCGGTCGCCGCCGAACGACCGACATGCGGGAATTGTTGAATGCGCTGCTCTATCTTGCCGGGGGCGGGTGTGCGTGGCGCATGCTGCCCAAATGCTTCCCGCCGGTCTCGACGGTGCGGCGCTATTTCTACGCCTGGCGCAATGCTGGATTGTTCGAGGCGATCAACACGGTTCTGGTGATGAACCTGCGTGAGATCGAGGGACGCGACGCCTCGCCCAGCGCTGGGGTGATTGACAGCCAGAGTGTGAAGACCACAGAATCCGGCGGCCCCACGGGCTATGATGCAGGCAAGAAGATCAAGGGAAGGAAGCGCCATATCCTCACTGACACTTGCGGCTTTCTGATCTTCATCCTGGTCCATGCCGCAGACATCCAGGACCGGGACGGTGCCGTCGATGTCCTCAAAGCAGTGCGCCAACGCTTTCCTTGGCTACGACACGTCTTCGCAGACGGCGGCTATGCAGGGGACAAACTCAGAGACGCACTGGCCTCGATGGGAAAGTGGACTGTCGAAATCATCAAGCGGTCCGACGCTGCCAAGGGCTTCCATGTCCTACCCCGCCGGTGGGTGGTCGAGCGCACTTTCGCATGGCTCGGCAGATGTCGTCGCCTCGCCAAAGACTGGGAGGCATCCATCGCCTCATCAACTGCTTGGACCCTCATTGCCTCCATACGCATGGTCACTCGACGAACCGCAAGGTATTGCTATGCTTGATAAACTTCTGAATCGGACACTTAAGGCCTGGAGCGCGCGAACGACCGGTGCCAGTGACCAGCTGGGCAGAAACTCTTCGATCGCGGCCTCGATGCGAACGATACGCTCTCTGTCCGTGCGAACCGCATCGACGAGTTCCTGCAGTGCGATTTGGTGAGCGGGATGATCGAAGTGCTGTTCTTGCAACCAGCGGAGGTGGCGTGCCCCCCATGCCGTTTTGCGCGGAAAGATGCGCCCGTGCTTCAGCATGAACGCACTCACCTGTTGTCGGTGAACGCGCTGGGTCTCGACCGCCGCAGCGCGAGCGCGGACCAGGTCGCGCATCGCTTCATGGCCCTCATCAGGAACCCACACCGGCGTCAGTTCCCCTGCGCGCAGGAGCTTGGCCAAACCGACCGCATCACGCCTATTGGTCTTTACCCTGTCGCCGGGGCGCCTCGGTATCAGCGAAGGTGCGACGACGTCGCAGGGATAGCCCATGGATGTGATCAACCGGTGGAGGCCATAGCCCGTCGGCCCGGCTTCGTAGCAGAAATGGATACGTTCGTGCTCGGCGGCGATCCGCTGCACTACCCGTCGCATGGCCTCGAGAGAGGCGTCGACTTCTCCCAGGAACCGCACCTCGCCTCCGCGCTCGCCGTCCGCGACCGCAATCGCGTTCCGCGTCTTTGCCACATCCATTCCGACGAAAACTTCTGTAGAATGCTCCACGGCTCATCCTCCTGCGATGAGGATCGGCTCGGCCACTCCGAGCAACCCTCGCCACCACAGTGTAGGGCGAGCCACCCTCAGCCAAAGAGCGGACATACGGTCTTACGTCGGGTTCCGCGAAGTCGAGGATCAGCTGGCCGTCGTCGCGCATGGACAAGCAGCAACGCTCGCCGACGACCAGCGTGCCGCGTCGCCGAAGCGCTGCGTCATGTAGCGAACCCCCTACCGCGCTTACTATTCGCCCCCGATCGAGCAGATCGATGCGTAGCGCACGCCGCTGCCTATCGACCTGACGCTGATATAGCTACGCAACGATCAGGTGGCCGTTCGCGTTGCGCTGTACTAGGCACTCAGCGGATTGCCGGCCAATCGCGCGACGCGCTGACGTGGTACAGCATGCCGAACTGGCAAGTCGCCGATCGCCTCTCGGAAGGCGACATCCCGGCCGCGGCTGTAATGAATAGAGTTTCTGTCAAGCCGGGTTAGCCGCTGCAATATCGATCGGGATCGCAGTCAATACCGACATGCCAGCTCTCGGCTCGACATCTTCCCGCAGCCCACTTGCAAGGATATTGACGTTGGCGCCGCCGGCAGCGTTGGCTCGCTTCCAGCCGCCTTGATGACCCCAGCCGTGCGGAATTACGATCGTACCCCGCCCGACGTCCGCAGTCAGCTTCGCAGGCAAGGTGATTGCGCCGCTTTTGGAGCGCACTTCAACCTGTTGGCCGTCGCCAATGCTTTTCTCCGCCGCGTCCTCCGGATTGATCAGCGCGTATTGCGTGCGAGCGGGCGGCATCGTTCGTTCGAGATTATGCAGCCAACTGTTCTGTGACTTTACCTCCCGCATGCCGATGAGGCGGAAGGGCAAATCGCCGGGATCTCGATGGGCCTTCAGCCGCACGAGCTCTGCGGCAACGGTGTCGCTGGCCAGATCGATCCTGCAATCGGCCGTGCGCAACCGCTGCTCCAGCGGCAGGATCGGAAGCTCTGATTTGAGTAGAAGGCCGTCCTTGTTGCGCTTGATTTTCCGCAAGTTCAAACCGCCTGGTCGCAGGCCGAACAGGTCGCCCGACTGGCTTTTGCGGAGCATGAAGTCATACAAGTGACTGGGCGTGAGTTGAATGCCAAGACGCGCCAGCCGACGATGCCATTTCGATGCGTATGCTCCGCCCAGTCCCATGCGGCGGGCAATATCCTGCAGGACGCGCCACTCCTCCCTGACGCCAGGCGGTGGCGGTACGACCGGCGGGGTGTACCACAATGCAGGACGCAGCATCCACGGCAGGATGCCCATGGGCAGGTCTTCCCGTTCGTAAAATGCCGTGACCGGGAGAATGTAATGCGCATGTCGGTTCGTTTCGTTGACGTAAAGGTCAAGCGAGAAATGGAGATCGAGCTGCTCGAGCGCGTCGCGCAGCCGATCGCCGCCCCCGGCACTGGCCATCACCGGATTGCCGGCAAAGGTCATGAGCGCGCGAACGCGTTCCTCGCCCGGCGTGGTGATATCCGGGACGAGCGATGTCGAGGGATGCGCGCCCAAGACATCGGGATGCTTGTAGACACGAGTCGGATTGCCGCCCGAACGGGCAAGCCCCGCATGTTCCAACTGCTCGTCGAAGGCAATCGGCGACCATCCAAAGACATTGCCACCTTCGCGCTCGATATTCCCGGTCAGCGCATTCACCGTGTCCTGAAGGATGTTCACCAAGGTCGCGAAGCGCTGCAGGCAGGTGCCCGTCCGGCCATAGACTACCGCACTGGGCGATCGTGCGAAATCTCGCGCCAAGGCGCGGATGACATCCGGTTCCAGCCGGCATCGCTCGGCACAATGCTCAAGAGAGAAATCCATGAGCAACTCGGCAAGCCGATCGACATTCTTGCCGTATCGATCCAGAAACGCGCGATTGGCGAGCTGTTCGTCCAGAATAACGCGGATCATCGCAATTAGCAAAAACGCGTCGCTGCCCGGGTGGACCGCGACGTGTTCGTATGCTCGCGCCGTTTCCGTGCGCCTCGGGTCGACCACCACGACACGTCCGCCCCGCTCGACAATGCTCTTCAGGGCGTCGCGGACGCGCGGCTCGCTGAAGGCAGACCCGTGCGAGACATAGGGGTTGGCGCCCAGGATCAACGCGAAATGCGTGCGCCACAAATCGGGTTTGACGGCCACTGCTTCCGATCCGAACAGAACCCCGCTGGCGACGAACTTGGCCGCGATATCGTCGGCGTACAAGGCATAGCGCCATTTGACACCCAATGCCGCGTGAAATCCGCCCATCCACATTGCGCCGGCAAAGCCGTATCCGGTCGGATTACCCTTGTAGGTCGCAAAGGCGGCCGTTCCGTGCTCGTCGCGGACCCGTATCAGGCGCGCTGTGATGTCAGACAGCGCGTCTTCCCAACCGACCTCCACGAATTCGCCAGGGCCGCCGATGCGCTTCAGCGGATGGCGGACGCGGTCAGGATCGGTGACGACGTCGGCTACAGCCTGTGCCTTCAGGCAAAGATGGCCTCGCGAGACCACGTGCTCGCGATTACCCTCGATTTTGACGATCCTCCCCTGGTCGACGGTCGCGATTAGCCCGCATAGCGGCTCACAGACACGACAATAGGTTCGCACACGGCGGGGATCGGCCAGATCTCCTGCACCGAGAACCCGTCTGCTGAGCGCCAGAACTTTACGAACAGCGGCTCGCAGGCATGGAAGCCAATTCATGACACCACCTTATCTTCAATGATCTGGCCTCGCAACATAATTAATGAAATAAACAATCCATCTGCGGGCACATCCACACATGGCTGGGCATAACAGTGGACGCTATGCTAACTTGACGATATTACTCGATCGATTAAAAGGCGGCGAGGTCTTTGGCATGCAAGTTCACGCACGGATGATCGCGTCCGAGCTGGATAGGTTGCGAATTTCTTAGGTAATATGTCGAGTGCTAGGCACATCGATGGTCGAACCATAGTATCACGAGGCAGATCTTAGTAATATTTAGATTGGTACAAGGAGCCGGTATGAAAGCGACTAGCTTCAGTGAAGGAATGGAGCGGTGATGATCACCATAGAGGCAAGGGTGCCCCCCCTCGTGCAGGCACGAGTGTTAAGCAAATTGCTGAAGCCCATCAGCAATGGAGATGCACCCATGTCTTACGATTATCATATCGGCGTGGATTACCACAAAGCCTATACGCATCTGGTTGTGCAGGATGTCGGCGGGAAGGTACTGCGATCGGGCAAGGTGAAGAACGACCCGCGCTCGCTTGCCGGTTTTTTGGCGCCCTATCTGGAGAACAGCCATGCGGTGATGGAATCGAGCCGCAACTGGACGGTGATGTACGACTGGCTGGACGAGTTGTGCGACGATGTTGTCCTGGCGCACCCGCTGAAGGTGAAGGCGATAGCCGACGCCAAGATCAAGACCGACAAGATCGACGCGACGATCCGGGCGCATCTGCTGCGGGCCGATTTGATCCCGGAGTCCTATGTACCATGTGAGGTCGCGCGCGAACTTCGCCAGGCGTTGCGAGAGCGGATGTTCTTCGTGCGGCTGCGCACGATGGTAAAGAACCGGGTGGTGACGATCGTCGACCGCTATCCCGAGCAGACCCGAGCGCTGCGGGAGATGTCGGATCTGTTCGGCAAGATCGGGCGGGGCCAGCTCGAACTGCTTTCGGTGTCGACGATCGATCGCGAGCATATCGATCGCGCGCTTGCCTTCATCGATGACATCAACCAGCGGATCCGCGAGTCCGAGAAGACGATCCGTCGCTTCAGCAAGGACAATGCGGACGTCAAACGTCTGAAGACGATGCCTGGCGTGGGCGAGTTCTTCGCGCGCCTGATCGCCGCCGAGATTGACGATGTTACACGCTTCCGTTCGGCCAAGAAGCTCGCCGCCTATGCCGGGCTCGTGCCTTCGACCTATGCGAGCGGCGGCAAATGTTGGAACGGGCGGATCATCAAGGCTGGCAATAAGTGGCTGCGCTGGGCTTTCGTAGAAGCCAGCATTCCTGCCATGCGCGCCGAGCCTGCCCTCAAATTCGAATATGAGCGCCTGAAGGCGACCAAGGGCGCGAACCGCGCCAAGGTCGTCATGGCGCGCAAGCTCTTGACGAGCGCCTACCAGATGCTGCGCGACCAGCGTGACTATGAGCACCGCGACGCGCTAGAGCGACCGTCTGATCCTTCTCGGCTGTCCTGATGTGCCTCTAGTGGGTCCTGCATCGCGGGGCCGCACTCTCTGGGAGAATGGGAAGCCGAGAGCCGAATAACCGGAATGTGACCGAGCCTATAAGGCAAGGGCACGGATTGGAGAATGGCTCAATGCCGAAACGAGGCCAGGGCGCCTGTCCTCGAAAGTTACAACTCGTCCGTGCTGGCGTTGGCGGACACAGGAAAAACAACGAACCCACGAGGGAAAGTGCTTTTGACGTGCACTCCGCCTCTTGAGTTCTTTCATTGGAGAGAGGCATGAGCAAGGAAGTATGCGTTGTTACGGGGGGCGCGTCGGGAATCGGACTCGGCGCGGCTATGGCGATGGCTAGGTCCGGCGCGACCGTTGCCATCCTAGACAAGCGAGCGGAAGCTTGCGCATCCGCTTTGGAAGAGATGAAGCGCGCCTCTCTCACTGCACATTCCTACGTCGTCGATGTGACCGATCCCGTCGCGGTGAACGCTGCGGCAGAAAGCATCGAGGCGGAACTCGGCCCCGTTACCGGCCTGGTCACGTCCGCCGGTATCAGCATTCCCGGGGCGCCGGAACATATGCCATTGGAAGACTGGCAGGCCGTGATGGACGTGGGGGTCACGGGCATATTCATCTGCTGCCAGGCATTCGGGCGATATATGTTGGAGCGCAAGCGCGGTGCGATCGTCATTGTATCGTCGATCGCAGGGTTTGGCTGCGCGCCCAACCGACCCAACTACACGGCATCCAAATGGGCCGCGATGGGCTTGACCAAATCGCTAGCGGTTTGCTGGGCCGATCGCAATGTGCGCGTAAATTGCCTTGCCCCCGGCTTCGTGGACACACCTCTGGCCAGAGCATCGACCGGCGGTTGGCAAGACATTCTTATGTCTCGCAACCCCATGGGCAGGTCCGCGTCGCCGGACGAGATCGGCAATGTCGTTCAGTTCATGCTTTCGGACGCTTCATCCTACATGACGGGCAACATCATGGCGGTGGACGGCGGACAGACCTCGTCGCATTTCCACAGTCGAGAACCAGTTCCAAGCTGAGTCTGCGGGACTGCCCGACCTCGATCGATCTTTGGAGCGGGCGCGGCTCAGGCCACTCTGGACCGTACCCGCATTACTGCGTGGCCGACGGCGGCGGCATCGCCCACCGGGCGTCGGTATGCGTCATTGTTGGATATCATCATGTATGACACGCTGTTCACGCCCTTCGATTGCGGCAGCCTGACGCTGCGAAATCGCTTCGTGATGGCGCCTATGACCCGGTTCATGTCCAACAACCAGCGACCCGGACCCGAGGTGGCCGCATACTACCGGCGCCGCGCCGAGCACGGCGTCGGGCTGATCATTACCGAGGGCGCGACGGTCGATCATCCGGTTTCCTCCCAATCGCTGCGCGCTCCCGCATTTTTCGGGCAGGCGCTGGATGGGTGGACACGCGTTGTCGAAGAGGTCCATGAGGCGAGCGCCAAGATCGTGCCGCAACTTTGGCATGTCGGTGCGATGCGGAACCCTGGAGGCGAACAGCCCAATCCGCATCTGCCGAGCGCGACGCCCTCTGGGCTGTATCGGCCTGGCAGCAAGCAGATCGCCGAACCGCTGAGTAAGGTCGAAATTCAGGCGATCATCGACAGTTTTCGCCGCGCCGCCGTCGAAGCTCGGCGGCTCGGGTTTGATGGGGTCGAGCTGCACGGTGCCCATGGCTATATTCTCGACCAGTTCCTGTGGGGTGCACTTAATCGGCGAGACGACGAGTATGGTGGCGATGCCATCGACCGCACTCGGTTTATTGTCGAACTGGTGGCAGCGATTCGCGCCGAGGTCGGCAACGATTTTCCCATCATCTTGCGGGTTTCCCAATGGAAGCAGCAGGATTACGACGCGCGACTTGCGGACACGCCCGATCTGCTCACAGCGATCTTCAGCCCGATATCGGATGCCGGCGTCGATATGTTCCATTGCTCTCAGCGGCGTTACTGGGAGCCGGAATTTCCAGGATCGCATCTGAATTTCGCCGGCTGGATGAAGCGGCTCCTGAACAAGCCGGTAATCACGGTCGGGAGCGTCGGGCTGAATGGCTCGATGGTCGTCGAAGCTGATCAACACGATGCAGAGGTCTCTCGAGATCTGGAGCCCTTGGCAACCGGTGTTGCCACAGGCGAATACGACCTGATCGCGGTGGGTCGAGCGTTGATCGCGGACGCCGAATGGGTCGACAAGGTCCGCACGGGCCGGTTGGATGAATTACATGCGTTTTCAAAAGACCACCTAACCTCGCTTTGGTGACCGGCGAGACCGTCGTCTCGCGACGCGCGTCTTGAGACCAGGATCGCCACTCACTTCGACGGTGGCATATGCTGCACTGCTTCATGTTCCGCGCCGGATTTGGAGCTTGCGGATAAGTGAGCATCCAACTGTTGTGCAAGTTCCAAACGGCAGCAGTTAAACTCATAGCTAAATAGTCGATTGACGCTTGACACGCTTTAACGCGCATTACTAATTAGTCGCAATCCGGGCGGCCTGTACTATGCAAAGGCCGACGGGTCGTTCATCAAGGAACTTGTCCACGAGCCCGATCTTCTCACCCCCCTGAATCAGCCCAATGGCGTGGGCCTCTCGCCTGACGGGAAGCGGCTCTACGTATCGGAAACCGCGACAGGTAGGCTGTGGGGCTGGTCGGTCGTCGCACCTGGCGAACTAGGTCAGTTGGAGCTGCTGCCTGGCCGCGAGAACGGCATCTTGGCGTACGCCGCGAACGGCGCCGGCTTGCTTTACGATGCGGGCGATTATAGCCTGTTCGACTCGTTGGCAGTCGATAGTGAGGGCAATATTTGCCTTGGCACACTCCAGAATAGCGGGATCACGGTCGTACGTCCCGAGGGCGGGAAACGGGACTTCATCGCGATGCCCGAATACGACTTCTTCACAACCAATATCTGCTTCGGCGGGCCGGATCTGCGCACTGCCTAGGTTACGGCATCCGGCCTTGGTACGGTGTGGGTGATGGATTGGCCCATCAGCGGTCTGCTGCCAGAATATACGACCGGCTGGCGATCACAGTACAATCCTCGACCATGAACAACCGACTGACCCGGCCAAGCCGGGTCACGGTTACGGCAGCGACACAACGTTTAGCCCCTCAACGCTTCCAGCAGCGTCTCGCCCAGCAGGCTGGGCGACTGCGAGACGCGGATGCTGGCTTCTTCCATCGCCGCGATCTTGCTCTCCGCATCGCCCTTGCCGCCCGACACGATCGCGCCGGCATGGCCCATGCGGCGGCCTGGGGGCGCCGTGCGGCCGGCGATGAAGCCGGCCATCGGCTTCTTGCGGCCGCGCTTCGCCTCGTCGATCAGGAACTGCGCGGCCTGCTCCTGTCAACGGGCGCCGAAGATTCCGCAAAAGTGGGCATCTAAAATTCCCTAGTTTGGCGGGACGGTTGTGTCGGTGATCAGCCGTGATGGAGATCGGGATTTTCCTTTGCTGGCGGGCGGCCACGCCGTTTGGGCAAGGGCGGCGGGTTGATGGACGGTGCCATGCGCGCATGCTCGGGCAGCAGGTCAGCGTGCTGTCGCATGCGATAGCTGGAGCCCTCGATCTGGATGACCACCGCGTGGTGAAGGAGGCGGTCGAGCAGCGCGGTGGCCACCACCGGATCGCCAAAGACATCACCCCATTCGGCAAAGCCGCGGTTGGATGTCAGGATCATAGCGCCCTTTTCGTATCGGGCATTGACGAGTTGGAAGAACAGGTTGCCACCGCCCGGCGTAACAGGGAGATACCCGATCTCGTCTACGACGAGCAGCGCGGATCGGCATAGGAAGCGGATCCTTTCGCGCAGCGTGCCCTCCCGTTCCGCCTTGGTCAGTGAAGCGATCAGATCGGCGAGCGGGATGAAGTAGACGCTCTTGCCCGCCTTCACGGCCTCGACTGCAAGAGCAGTGGCGATATGGCTTTTTCCGGTACCGGGCGGACCCAACAGATGCACCACCTCGGCCCGGTTGATGAAGTCCAGGCCAGCGAGCGCCAGGATGCGGTTCCGGTCGAGCGATGGCTGGAAGGAGAAGTCATATCCGTCCAGCGTCTTGATGATCGGCAGCCTTGCCATGCGCAGGGCCGCCTTGATCCTGCGGTTCTCCCGGAGCGATAGTTCTTCGTTCAGCAATATGTCGATGGCCTCGATGCCATCGATTTTGCCCTGCTCTATGCCGCGCAGGGTGGCGTCGAGCATCTCCAGAGCGCGTGGCATTTTGAGATGGACCAGGCTGCGGCGGATATTATCGACGCGGGATGCGGCACCCCCTTGGTTCATGGCCGTTCTCCCCGCGCCAGTTGGCTGCCGATCGCCTGATAGATGGCCAGGGAGCGCACAGCGACATGCTCGCCTATACGACCGATGGCGATTACCTCTTTGCCATGGATACGGCGCTTGGCGCCGCTGCCGCCTGTCCGATGCGCAGGATCGATCCTACACTGCCGACGCCCCTCAAGAACCGGGTGCTCGGCAATGACCTGGCCCAGGTCTACGATCCTGATCTTGTCAGGCAACTGCTGGATTTCGACGACGCGCCGAGTGCGATCGGGAACGCTGTAGTAATTGCCGCCGACAGAGACCATCCCATCATGGCTGACGCGGCGCTCCAGCTTCAGAACGGCGTCAAAGCGACCCGCCGGGAGCAGCTGCAACTCAGGCTGCTCGGCGGCGAAGGCTTCAACAATAATCCGCTGCGTCGTCCCGTGGACACGGACATTGGCGACGGTATCGAGCCAGTCGATTAGCTGGACATTGAGATCGTCCAGATTGCGGAAGCTGCGGCCCAGGAAGAAGTCCTTGCGGATATAGCTGAACGGCCGCTCGACCTTTCCCTTGGTCTTGGCCCGATAGGGACGGCAGGCGCGTGGCACGAAGCGGTAATGCCCCGCCAGGGCCAGCAATGATCGATTGTAGATGATATGGCCCTGATCATCTTCGCCGGTTACGGCGGTTTTCATGCGATCGTAGAGGATTTCGATCGGGACGCCACCGAGCGCTTCAAAGGCCTGCATATGACAGCGCAACAGAGTTTGGAGATCCTGGTGCATGACGTAGCGTGCAAACAGGAAGCGCGAATGTCCCAGCACCAAGCTGAATAGCCAGACGATCCGGCTGACGCCGGGCTCATCGGTAAATTCGACGACGAACCGGGCAAAGTCGACCTGTGCCTGCACGCCAGGCGGCGTCTCGAACCGAACCTCGAAGGGCTTGGGGCCGTTTTCCGGTCGAATCGCTGCCAGGAACCGCTTTACCGCAGTATAGGCGCCCATATACCCCAGCTCACGGATTTCCCGCGTCAGACGCGCCGCCGTCAGATCGGGAAAGGCCACCACTCGCTCACGCAAAAATTCTAGATAGGGTGCCAGTTTGTTCGGTCGACCCAGCATGCGTGGGCCGTAAACCGGGGCCTCGACACCCCGTTCGATATATTTTCGGATGGTCTTGGGATCGCGACCAGTGCGTCGGGCAATGGCGGATATCGATACGCCCTGCCGATGTAATTCGAGGATCATCATCAATTCTCCAAGTCGGATCATCGGCCCCGTCTCCGCGTCTGCAAAGGAGATGAGGACAATGTCGGCTCATCTCATTCTGCCGGGGCTAGCCCCGGCAGAATGAGATGAAGGGGCCACCAACTAGGGAATTTTCAAAGCCCACTTTTGCGGAGAATTGCATGACCGATGACAGCTCCTCGGCGTCGCCGCCGATCTCGCCGATCATGATGATCGACTGGGTCGCCTCGTCGGCCAGGAACAGCTCGAGCACGTTGATGAAGTTGGTGCCGTTGACCGGATCGCCGCCAATGCCGACCGCGGTGGTCTGGCCGAGGCCCGCGTTCGTGGTCTGGAACACCGCCTCATAAGTGAGCGTGCCCGAGCGGCTGACCACGCCGACGCTGCCCTTGGAAAAGATGTTGCCCGGCATGATGCCGATCTTGCACTCGCCCGGCGTCAGCAGGCCGGGGCAGTTCGGGCCGATCAGCCGCGACTTGCTGCCCGACAGCGCGCGCTTGACCTTCACCATGTCGAGCACCGGAATGCCCTCGGTGATGCACACGATCAGCGGCACTTCCGCGTCGATCGCTTCTAGGATCGAGTCCGCGGCGAAGGGCGGCGGGACGTAGATCACGCTCGCGTCGGCGCCGGTGCGCTCGACCGCTTCGGCGACGGTATCGAACACCGGCAGGTCGAGGTGGGTGGTGCCGCCCTTGCCCGGGGTCACGCCGCCGACCATCTTCGTGCCATAGGCGAGTGCGGTCTGCGTGTGGAAGCTGCCGGTCTCACCGGTCATGCCCTGCGTGATGACCTTGGTGTTCTTGTCGATAAGGATGCTCATGCTGCTGCCCCCCGAACTTGCGCGACAATCTTCTGCGCCGCGTCGCCGAGATCGTTGGCCGGGACGATCGCCAGACCGGAATTGGCGAGGATGGCCTTGCCCTCCTCGACGTTGGTGCCCTCGAGCCGAGCGACCAGCGGCACGCTGAGGTTCACTTCCTTCGCCGCCTCGACGATGCCGGCGGCGATGATGTCGCACTTCATAATGCCGCCGAAGATGTTGACCAGGATGCCCTTCACCGCCGAATCGCTTCCTCGACCGCGATCTCGTCGAACGGGTTCATGCTCATCTTGACGCTCGCCAGATCGACGGCCGTCCCGTCCGCCTTCACGCGGGGCTTCACATTATAGTCAAGCACCCGCTTGACCGGCACCAAGACTTTCATCGATCAAACCTCGCGGTATTCTTCAGTGTTCGCATGATGCCGAGCGACGCCGTCAATATTTGAACTTGAGCTGCACTCTGACCTCGCGACCAAAGTTCAAGTTGCCGATGAGATCGGCAGGAACCGCCGCCGCGGTACCTGTCGCTGATCCGGTCAGCGGCACCGAGGTGGCACGGTACGCTCGGAACACGTTGGTGAGATTGCGGCCGATTACGCCGAAGCTCCAGCGGTTGCCAAGCTCCAGCTCGGCATTAAGGTCCAGCCGAATCGACTGCTGCTGCCGCGCCCCCGGGGCTTGCTCCTGCATTGGGTTGTAAGCGTCGGTATAGAATGCGTCGGCCCCGACGGTTAACTTTGCCGACTGAGACAATTGCTTCTCGTAACTTCCTCCCAGGCTTCCCGACCAGAGCGGAGCGTTGGCAAGACGGCGTCCAGCGAAACGCTGCTGCAGCCCCACACAGCCGGCTGCGATCGACTGGCCAGAATAGCAGACATTCTGAAAGTCGATGAACGTGGCATCGTTCAGGTAAACCGAACCATGGACCTCTAGGCCCGGCACCGAGCGCGGGCGAACGCCAACATCGAGCTCGACCCCTTTCACGCGTGCCGACGAGGCATTCAAGATTCGCTGAACGTTGATCGTCGGATCGAAGAACGTGACTTGCAGGTCGTCATATCGATAGGAATAGGCCACCAGGCTGCCGCGTGCTCCGCCGGGCAGGCGTCCCTTGATCCCGGCTTCCCAGCCTTGCGCTTTTTCCGGCCGATAATCTCGGGTAATCGGCGGCGCCGGAGGCTGCGGTAGCAGCGGCGTAACGCCACCATCAAACCCGCCTGACTTGAAGCCACGCTTGTAAGCCAGATATGCGGTCAGGTTGGACGTCGGCCGCCATGTGACCGTCGCTTCTGGCGAGACGTTGTCAAACTCAACCTCAGTGCGCACCAGGTTGGTATAAGGAACGCCATTCGCTGAAACCGCCAACCGCTTGCGTTCGCGTGTCCAGCGGGCCCCGCCTGCAAGCTCTAGCATTGAGATCGGACGAACGAGCAGTTGACCGTAGGCCGAATAGGTTTTGCCATCCTGAGTCAGCCGGTTGCGGGGGAAGAATGTGACAAACAGCGGCTGGCTATACGTCCAGATGTTGGAGTCCTGGAAGAATGCGCCACCGAACACGTCGAAAACGCCGCCGAAATCAGTCGAAAGCCGGAATTCCTGCGTGAACTGACCGACATTTGTGGCCGAGAGCGAGGCTGAGCGAACAGCCGGCTCATAGCTGAACGGCGAGAAGAAGATGTCGTCCAGATAGTAATACCCGGTCAGCGACGTGACGTTGATATTGGGTGCCAGCTTGTAGTTGATCTCGGCAGAGACGACCACTTGGTCGGTGTCGCCGAACGGGCGGCCGTTGCCATATTGGGGTGCTGCCGCGACCTGGCTCGGCACCAGATCGCCATCATACACGATGCGATCCTGCTTGCAGTCATCGATTGGGACAAGCGCCTGTGGGACGCCCGATCTGCAGTAGATGCGCTGACCGATGCGGCCGCCGCCAGTGCCCTTTGAGTTGAAATAGGACCCCTTGAGTCGGACCGATAGCGGGCCGTCCGGGTTGATCAGGAGCGTCGCGCGGGTGAACCACTCCTTGCTACCCGGGGCACGATCGTCCGCAGGCGTCAGCGAGACGCCGGGAACGGTCGCCCCGCGCACCTTGAAATAGCCGTCGGTATCGGCGTATCGCGTTACGACCCGAAGCAGGACGTTGTCGGCGATTGGACCCGAGACCATGCCTTCGACATATTTGCTGCGGGCGTAGAATTCGTAGCCGGCCAGTAGCGACGCTTCGAACTCGCGCTTCGGATCCGCCGACCGCAGCGAGATCACGCCACCCGGGCTGTTCTTTCCAAAGAACAACGCCTGCGGGCCGCGCAAAACCTCGACCGAGGCGACGTCGATCAGACCCGTCCGAAGCACCGTAGCGTGGCTGACCTGAATGCCGTCGATGTTGATCGCCACCGCCTGATCCTGCAAGCCGTTGGTCGACGGGCTGGCGATACCGCGCAACGCGATCGTGCCGCCAGCGGGGTTCGGGGCAGGCGCGACGAGCAGCCCTGGCACCAGCGAGGCGATCGACGAGATGTCGCTGGCAGCCTGACGCTCGATCGTTTCCCCGCTTACGGCCGTCACCGCCACCGGCACTGTCAGCGCGGTTTCGGCGCGCTGGCGGGCGGTCACGACGATTTCGGCGGGCTCCTGTGCACCTGCCTCCTGAAGGGCGGGCGCGGCGTCGCTTCCTCGGGCAGCTGCCGGTGAAACCGACATCATGACGCTGCATAGCAGCGCCGCGTGTAGTCGCTCAAGCCGCCCGCTCGCCATCCCCATCGACCTCTCCTCTCGCTATACTCGGACCGCATCCGTGCGCTCAAATGTTGGTTTCATCCGCGCGCAGGCAGCGAAAAATCTGGTCGACGACGATCTCAAGATTTTTGCGGCACTGCGTCACCACATCGCCCGGGTCAGCCGTGTTCGCCGCGATGCCCAACGGCGTTGGCCAACCTCGCAGGGCGTGAGTGATCGTGCGGAGCGTGTGTAACGTCGAGCTTGCCGCCTGCCACCCGGCTGCCGTGGCGACGAGCCCGACGGGCATGCCGTCGAAATATGGGCGCTCGTCGCTGCTCATATCTTCGGCATAGTCCAGTGCGTTTTTGACGAGGCCGGAGATCGAGCCGTGATAGCCCGGCGAGCCGACGATCAAGGCATCCGCTTCCCGAAGCGCCGCCAAATAGCGCGCTACCCCGGCATGAGACTGATTGACGCCGTGCTCATAGTGCGGAAACGCGATCGCCGGCCCTGTGAACAGCGTCGTACGCGCCCCGCGCCGTTCCGCAATCGCAAGTGCTTCGGTAAGCACGCGCGCCGTGGTGGATGTTTCACGCAGCGTGCCGCCGATCGCGACGATATGAACAGATGCCATAGGGCGGGATTAATCGATCGATTATGGCGAGTCAACAAGTGTTAACTGCATATTTAAGTCCCGGTTGATTACGGCCTGATGCGTCAGCAGGGATCGATGCGGACCGGTATCGCCGTCATCGCAGGCATCGCATTTATTGCTTCAACGTTAGTCGTAGTGCTGACCAGCTGACTCGTCGATACGCCATGCTGGCTGTAGTCGTCGTCGGGCAGCAGTCCGCGGCAGTGCGTCATGGCGACGCTTCCGCGCCGCAAACTGGGGTCGGCCGCGACGATCACGCCGATGCTGCCGGTCGCACTGGTTAGCGCGATCCGGCCGCCGCGCTCAATGCCCAGATCCGCCAGATCGTCAGGATGCACGTAAAGCGGATTTTGGGCGTCGCGCTTGCGTGTTTCAGGCAACGTCCGCCCCACGCTGTTATAGGTCGTTCGAACGCGCCGAACGATCAGCAGATATGGATAGGCAACATCCGTCACGGATGTTTCGATCAAGTCTGCAACCTCTGCAAGCTCCTCGACGATATCAGGCGGCGCGATCGCGAACCGGTGCGTCGTTTCGCGAGCTTCGACGACGAAGTCGTGCTCGTCAAAGACGTGTCCGCGCGGAAACTGCCGCAGCGTGTCGAGCGGGACACGTGAATCGCGAAACTGAATGTCGAGCAGGTCGTCCGTCGATGGCGGTGGCTGATCGAGATCGAGCTCGGCACCAGCATAGACGAGCCGAAGGCCCAGGCGCTTCGCAAGCGCCCAATAGAAATGCCAGTCATCAATGACCTGAGACCCCGGCGGCGCGGATGCGACGGCTGGGATATATTGGTTAAACTGCGAACCGCTCAACGCGAGTTCCATGTGCGGTGGGCGCGCGATATCGGTGCGCTCATAGACCATCTTCGGCGGGATGATGTAATCGCACAGCATCGTCGTCGCGGTCATATAGGGATCGACCGCAACCAACAGGTCCAACGCCTTCAGACCCGCGACAGCCTTCGCCTGGTCGGGCAAAGCCACCGCCGGGTTGCCGCCGTTGACGATCAGCGCGCGAATACGGCCTGGACCGTGCAGCAGCATCTCGTCGGCAAGGATGCCGCTCATCCGCTGGCCAAAGATTGCGCCATGACCCGTGCTGCTTTTCGGGCCATTCTCCCAGCCGCGGTCACCTGGAATCACATCGGCCGTAAAGCGGCGCATCGGTGAAAGCACGCCCGGGCTGAGCACCGCTTCGCCCTCGCGAAGCAACCGGCCGCACAAACCGTTGAGCGTTTCAACTAGATGGTCGGCGAGATTTGATCGGGGCGCCATCGAACCACCAGTGCCAATGATCGCGATGCCTCGGTTGGCATCATGGGCGAACATTCGGGCGGCGCTCACAAGGTCGGCCGCGCTGATACCGGCCTGCGTGGCCACCCGATGTTCATCAAATGGATCGACGGCGGCCCGCAACGCGTCAAGGCCGTCCACATAGTCAACGCAGAATGGACGATCCTCCCACCCATGGGTCAAGATCACTCGGATCAGCCCCGCCAGGATAAGGGGGTCCTGCCCCGGGACCGGCTGCAGGAATAGGTCAGCCTGGGCGGCGGTTTCGGTCCGTCTAGGATCGATCACGATCAGCTTGAGACCACGCTGTCGGGCCGCTTTGAGGCGGCGCGAAGGATCATAGTCCAACAAACTGTACCCGCCTTTCGAGACCAGGGGATTGGTCCCGATCAGCAGCGCAACGTCTGAATCTTCTAACCGATGCTTGCCCGCGTTCCAGGCACCCATTCGCGCCTTCGTCACGGCATGACACGACTGGTCGATCGTCAGCGTCGTGAAATAATTTTGCGAACCTAGCGCCGCCATCCAATCGACAAGCATCTGCGATGCAGTTGCGTTCTGGTAGGTTTGCGTCCCCTTGAACAGACCGACGCTGTCCGGACCGGACTCCTCGACGATCGCGCGGAGCCTGTCAGCGATCTCGCCCAGCGCGGTGTCCAGATCTATCGGCTGGAAGCCGCCGTCCGCCATCCGCTTCATCGGATGAAGGAGACGTTCGGGGTCGTTCATCAGTGCGGGCGCTTGAAGACCGATGGAGCAATTATAACCGCGGCTCGCTGGATGATCGCGGTCACCCCGGACGGCTGTCACCTGCCCTTCGTCGTCCAATGACACGACCATGCCGCAAATGGCAGTGCAGACCCGGCACATCGAGAGCACTTCGGCCATAATCACCTCGATCGGTTGTGCTCAACCACGCTCCCGCAAGATCAGGTCGGCAATAATTCGCATGCTGATCCAAAGCCAGCGGGAGATGCGCCGCGCATATCGAACGGCGCATCTGTCATCACCCAGTGCGATTAATATTTGACCGTCAGACGTAATTCTATCGTGCGCGGACGATTGGAGAAGCCCGCGAAATCCGACATGTTCCCCGGTAATGTCAGGCTGCCCGTGTTGGCAGCGACAATCGGCGTCAGCGTTGCGCCGACCGCCTGCTGAATACGGAGCTTGTCGGTCAGGTTGCGGCCTACCAGCGCCAGCTCCCAGCGCTCGTTCTGCGCACCAATGCGCAGATTGGCGTCGAAGAGCCAATAGGCGCGTTGAAGCGACTGGATCGGCTGCTCGGCGATCGGATAATAGCTGCTTGAGTAGTTGCCGCCGCCGGACACACCAATTTTCAGCCCGGATCCGACATTCTGGTCATATGCCACTTGGAAGCTGCCGGTCCAATCCGGCGCTTTGACGAGAGGTTTGCCAGCATAGTCCTGTTGCAGATAAGCCGTGCCAGCGGCATTAAGCGTGCGATTGCACCCCTGAGCAACGGTCTGGCCAGTGTAACACGGGCCGACATAATTGGAATAGCGCGCTTCATTGTAGTTCACCGCGCCCATGAACGACAAGCCCGGCACCGCGGGCGGAGCGTAGTTGACGGTCAGCGCAACACCCTTGACCGTCGAGCTAGCGGCATTCTGCAACCGCGTAATGCCCGTCAGAGGATCGAACGATGCAACCTGCAAATCGGTATACTTGTAGCTGTACAGGTTCAAATCAGTGCGCAAACCTGGGGCGAGCCTGGCCTTGATGCCACCCTCGAAGCCACGCGCCTTCTCGTCACCGAAAGTGTAATCCTGCGTCGTAGGCTGGCTGATGAACGAGCCCACATTGAAGTTGCCTGATTTGATGCCCGTACGATAGCTGACATAGATGTTCGTATCGGCGTTGGGCTTGTACGAGAACGTCGCCTCCGGGCTTACGGACTTGAACGTGCGCGACGGCCGCGAAAGCGTGATCGGGCCAGTGAGACTCGAGGTCAGTGTCGCCGACTTCCGTTCGTTCGTGTAGCGCGCACCACCGCTCAGCTCGAACTGATCGGCAATCTGCCAGGTCAGCTGACCAAAGACCGACCATACATCGGTATCCACGCTCCATCGGCCGTTGTTGCTGGGCGGCGGCGCGCCGTTGCCAGCGATGTCCAAAGTGGCAGGTGCAAAGGCATCAAAGCTGCCCGTGCTGATGAATCCACCCACCATGAAGTTAAGCGGGGTATCGAAATCGCTGGAGAGGCGAACCTCCTGCGAATAATCGACCTTGTCCATCTCGGTGTAATTGCTGACGATCCCGGCGGTCGTGTAACCTGCGTTGGTGACTTCGCGGTGGCGGAACTTGTAAAGCCCGGTCACGGAATTCAAAGTCAGTCCGCCGGACAAGTCATAATCGACGGCGAGCGACGCCAGATATTGATTGAGCTTCAACCGTGGCGTGCCGTCGCCCAATTGAGCAAGGCCAGCGGATGCAGTTAACGGGTTAGCGTAGGGAACGACACGCTTGTCCAACACACAGTCGCCGACGCCGGCAACGGTGCCACGTGATTGGGGCGTGCCGCGGGGGCAGTAAAAAAGTTGAGATTCGAAGCCTGCTGGGCTGCCGGTCTGCTGCCCGGCCGTACCCTTGAACCGGATCGTCAGCCGCTCATTCGGCTCGAACTTCAGCGAGAGGCGGCCAGCGAGATCCGTGCCGTACGGAACGCGCATATATTCGGGACCACGCAGAACACCGTAGGTCGGGTGGACCGTCCCCGGCGGCAACGTGTTAACGAAATAACCTTGGCTATGCGTGCGGTAGAGTGCCAGGCGTGCCGACAGCGTGTCCGTCAACGGACCAGAGATAAACCCTTCGGTCAGCAACCGGTCGCCTTCAAACTCGTAGCCGATGCGAGCCATCGCGCGAAGCGTATCGGTGGGTTCGGCGGAGGTGATCGAAATTAGGCCGGCGGTCGAATTCTTGCCGTAGTACAACGACTGCGGTCCATTGAGAATTTCGATCTGCTGCAAGTCGAACTGCGCGAAGCGAAACGCGCCGCCGTTCGTGGCGGTCACCCCATCAATCACCAGCGCAACGGCCTGATCGACGACCGAGCTACCTGAAGCGCCCGAACCGACCCCGCGCAGCGCCACGCTGCCGCCAAACGAGCCGGCATTGGGCGATACATTGAGGTTGGGCGTGCTGGCAGCGACGTCGCGCAGATCGACAATGTTGCGTCGTGCCAGCTCTTCTGACCCGACCGCTCGGATGGTGATCGGCACGTCGATGCTCTGCTCGTTGCGCTTGCGAGCGGTAACGATGATGTCGTCAGCAGACACCGGCGTCGACGGAGCAGCCGTCTCCGTACGGGTTTGCGCTGCCGCTGCGGTCGGAGCGGCGAGCGCGCCTGCTACGCCCACAGCCAATGCACCGCCTAGCAATGTCGAGCTCAAAAGCGCTTCACGAAAATGCGGCAATTTTCTGACCTCCCCTTAATCGACTCTATAACGAGCTTAGGAACGTTATTAGTCGATTAAATAAGGCCGTCAAGTGCAGTGTGGTCGCCAGGCGTGAATGCCTTACAGCGCGTCAGACCCGCACAGACGAGGCCATTAGATTTCGATTACGATCTTCCCCACATAGTCCCTGCGAAGCATGCGCGTGATCGCCTCACTCAACTGATCGAGCGGGTATCGAGCAGCGATCAGGGGGCGGATGCCGGTTGCCTCGATCCCGGCGACCATATCCTTGATATGATCGAGACTGCCGACCTGAAGACCCTGGAGCCGTGCGTTTTTCTGCATTAGGGGCACAGTCGAGAGTTCCCCGCTCCATCCACCCAGGATACCAATCTGGCCAATGAAGCCAGCTTCGCGCACTGCGGCAAAAGATTGCGCCAGCTCGGTACCGCCGGCAACGTCTATTACGGCGTCACATCCGCGACCGTCGGCAAGTGAATAGGCAATCGCGCCCCAATCCGGCTGAGCGTTATAATTTAAGACATGCGTCGCGCCCAAGTCGCGCAACATTTGCGCCTTGCTGTTTGAAGATGACGTCGCAATCACCCGGGCGCCGCATGCAACTGCAAACTGCAATGCAAAGATCGAGACGCCGCCGCTCCCTTGCGTCAGCACCCAGTCGCCTGGCTTAATATGGGTTTCAACAAATAGCGCGCGCCATGCGGTTAGCCCAGCACAGCCCAGGGTTGCCGCTTCTGCGGCGCTATACCCCGCCGGGGGACGGGCAAACCAGGACGCCGGATGCGTTTCAAAAACGCGAGCATGTCCATCCACGTTGAGTCCGGGCCGGGTGACCCACCGCGCTGGTGTATGTGGGCCGCCATCCCAAGCAGGGAAGAAGCGCGCCATCACGCAGTCGCCAACGGCCCAATCGCTGACATCGGAGCCGACCGCATCGACGATGCCCGCCCCATCGGCTAGAGGGATACGGCCCTCGTCGTCCGGATCGAGCTGGCCCGTCATCATCATCAGGTCAGCGAAGTTGAGCGACGAAGCTTGATTGCGCACCCTAATTTCGCCGGGTCCCGGATCAATTACCGTGCAACTACCATGGACGAGCACAGGGCCGTCAGGACTCGAGGTTACTCGAACGCAACGATTCAACATCTGCCGTTCCTTTGACCAAGAAGGTTGGCGCGGAAGCCTAGCTCACGCGAATGGCAGTGGCGGCTGACGGTCCTGCCGCGACATGGCACACGGGCTGGTCAATGCCACCCCACGAAGCTGACACGTCGAGACGTCGGCGCCCCCGCGGCTTCAGCCGTTTTCCTTGCGCAGCAGGCCGTTAAGGATGAGCTCCAGCAATGTCTTGGTATACAGACGCCGGATATCATCGTCGATTTTGTCGACATCGAATGCGATGCGCATGATGTGCTGACCCATGAAAATATGGTCGCATGCACCCAAGATGATGAAAAAGAACATCATTGGGTCGATCGCCTTGAACTCGCCGGTCGCGATACCTTCTTCCAGCAGGATCCGCTGTGTGCGTGCCAGAGGCTTCGAAATCCTTGTCGCGACGACCTTGCCAGATTCGGGATCGGCGAACAAATAATGGAACAGGCGATTGATGAACGGATAGCGAAAATAAATGGTGATGATCGCCTGCACGTGAAGGCGGATTTTGTCAGCAGCGCTCATCTTCATATCGACGAGTTGGTCAAGCCGCACCATGCTTTGCGCAAGGATGTCCTCGACCAGAGCAAGCAGCATGCCCTGCTTATCGCCGAAGTAGTATTTTATCAGCGCGGAGTTCAAACCCGAATGCTTCGCAATCTCGCTCAACGAGATATCGATGGTGCTCCGCTCGGTCATCAGCGCACAAGCCGAATTAAGCAACACTTGCCGAGAATTCATTTTTTTTTCGCCAGCCGTGGCGCCCGAAGGCGCGATCGCCGCTGCTCTCGGCATAACCTTGTCTCTTCATGATCCGTGATCATCGGTCAATCGCATCCACCGGACATGGTGTCAAGCTTGAACATGGCCACGGTCGGTATATACTTAGACGATTAGTTATAGGCTGAAAGTTCCGCTAGTCGGGACAGGTGCTGATCAGCATCGCCAAATTCACAAGCTAGCATAATCGCCCGCTTGAAATAATGACCAATAGCGAGTTCGTCGGACATTCCCATGCCGCCGTGCAGCTGCACCGCATTTTGGCCGATAAAAACTAATGCGCGCGCGATCGCCACTTTGGCCGACGATGCCGCGATGGCACGATCGTTTGGGTCCGCATCAAGGCTCAATGTCGCGCGATAGACGGCCGACTTCGCAAGCTCCAGCTTCATGTGCATATCGACAATGCGATGCTGCACCACTTGGAATTGCGAAATTGCCTGACCAAACTGGCGTCGCTGTTGAACGTAATCGATCGTGTCCTTTAACAGCCGCGACATCACGCCGATCGCCTCCGCCCCGGATGCCGCAATCGCATGATCCAGAATGACTTCCATGTCTGCAAGCCCGCCGTCGAGGTCGCCGATCAGCGCTGTTCTCTCGATCAAAACAGACTCGAAGTGAATGTCGGCAGCACGCCGGCCGTCCAACGTGTAATAGGGCCGAAGCGTAACGCCCGGCGTATGCGGATCGACCAGGAACGCCGAGATGCCGCCGCGATCGCCAACCCTGCCGGACGTGCGCGCGGCAACGATCAGATCGGTCGCCCATGGCGCGGCCATTACGACCGATTTTGAGCCGTCGAGGATCCAGCGGTCACCCGATGCCGTAGCGCTCGTAGTCACATCTGACAGCCTGATGCCATTGGCAGTGTCGGCCCAGGCAACAGCGAAGCGCGCGCGGCCCGACACGATCCGTGCGATATCCACATCGCGATTGCCTGCTCGGGCCAGGAGTCCACCGGCGATCACGACTGTCTCGAGGTAGGGCTCGTTAGTCAGGTTTGCGCCCAGTTCCTCCATGATCGTCATGACATCAATGCTGCCGCCGCCAAGTCCACCGGCCGATTCCGGTAGCGGGGCGCCAAGGATCCCTAGCTCTTCGGCAAAGGCCGTCCACAAGTCGTCGCGCCAGCCCAGCTCACTGTGGCTTACCGCGTTGCGAACCGCGATGTCGTTCCGCGCCGCGAGGAATGCCCTGAGCGTCTCGCGCAGCTGACCTTGCTCCGCAGTCAAATCGAAATTCATGCTAGTGCCTCACAGCTGAGCGTGAAGTGCGGTTGATGATCCGGACGACCGCATGGGGGTTGTCAAAGTGCCTCAACGATGGTCACATTCGCGATGCCGCCCCCCTCGCACATCGTCTGCAGCCCATAACGCATACCGCGCGCCCTGAGCGCGTGTACCAGCGTTGTCATCAACTTGGTTCCTGATGCGCCCAGCGGATGGCCTAGTGCAATGGCACCACCATTGACGTTCAGCCGGGCGTGGTCCGCGCCCAGTGTCTGGAGCCAGGCAAGCGGGATCGGGGCAAAGGCTTCATTCACCTCGAATAGGTCTATGTCGGCGACGCTCATCCCCGCTCGCTCCAGCGCCCGCTTTGTGGCGGGGATGGGCTCTTCCAGCATGATGACGGGATCGCCGGCGGTAACGGTCAGATTGTGGATCCTGGCGAGCGGCGTCAGCCCATGCGTTTTCAATGCGTGCTCGCTTACCACAATCACCCCCGATGCCCCGTCGCAGATCTGGCTGGCGCTGGCTGCTGTGATGCTGCCGCTTTCGCTCAGCAGCTTGACGCCCGCCAGCGTCTCCATCGTCGCATCATAGCGGATGCCCTCGTCCGCAATGTGAGGTATCTGCCCGCCCGCGCCATCATCGACCAACACCGGCACGATCTCAGCCGAAAAGGCGCCCTTGCGGGTTGCCGCCGCGGCGCGGCGGTGGCTCTCGAGCGCGAACCGATCAAGATCTTCGCGTGAAAGTCCGTATTTGCGCGCGATCGCCTCCGCACCTTCGAATTGGCTGAACGCCTCGATCCCATAGCGGTCCTTGATCCGCTGCGACCAAGGACCAGTACCGACGCCCGCCTTGTCCGCCAGATAGGTAGCGCTTCCCATCGGCACGCGTGACATGCTCTCGACGCCCGCCGCAATCACGACATCTTGCGTCCCGCTCATCACCGCCTGCGCCGCGAAGTGAAGCGATTGCTGCGACGAACCGCATTGACGATCGATTGTCACCGCCGGGACACTGTCCGGAAGGTTCGACGCCATCACGGCGTTGCGCCCGATGTGCATGCTTTGCTCGCCCGCCTGCCCGACGCAGCCCATGATGACGTCATCGACCGCAGTAGGGTCGATCGCGGCACGCGCCACCAGCGCATCCAGCAGGGTGCCCGCCAGGTCGGCAGGATGCCAGCCTGCCAGCTTGCCGTTACGCCGGCCGCCAGCCGTGCGGGCCGCGGCCACGATATATGCCTCCGACATGTCAGATACTCCGGGAAATTGTTCTATGAGGTCAGCCGGCCGCCCTCGGCCGCGAGCCTGCGCAGCAATGGCGAAACCGAGTCAGGTCCGATCATCGCGTCGAGGGAATCGACGATGCGGGGCAAGCCGATCCGGTCGGCCCAGCACATCGGCCCGCCGGTCCAGACCGGCCAGCCGTAACCGGTGGCTAGGGCAATATCGACGTCCGACGCACGTAGTGCGATCCCCTCCTCGACAACCTTCGCCCCCTCGTTGACGACCGGATATAACAGGCGCTCGACGATCTGCGCGTCATCGAAAGCCTGTTGCGGCACGTTTGCCCGGGCGGCGAACTCGCGGATCACCTGTTCGGCGACGGGTGATGGTGCGGCGCGGCGTTGTTCGTCATAATCATAATAGCCGCCATTCTTCTTCTGGCCCCACCGCCCCATCTCGCATAGCACTTCCTGCACGGTACGCCCAGCGCTGTTGTCGCGATCCCACCCGATGACATCCAATCCGACCAGATCGAACATCTGAAACGGACCCATCGCGAACCCATAGCGGTTCATGGCACGATCAATCTCGCTGGGCGTCGGTCCTTCAAGCACCAGCGCCTCGGCGGCCTCCATACGCGGCTTCATCACGCGATTGGCGATGAAGCCGTCGCATACGCCAGACAGCACGGCGACCTTGCCCAACCGCCGGCCCAGCGACATGCCGGTCGCGATCACGGCATCGGACGTCCTGGCGCCGCGCACGACTTCCAGCAGGCGCATGATATTGGCGGGAGCGAAGAAATGCAGTCCGATGACTTGGTCGGGCCGCGCCGTGACCGCAGCGATCTCGTCAAGGTCAAGGAATGAGGTGTTGCTCGCCAGAATTGCGCCAGCCTTCGCCACGGCGTCGATTTCCTTGAAGATCGCCTGCTTCAGCGCCATCGATTCGAAAATGGCTTCGACAACCAGGTCGGCACCGGAAACGGCGTCTTCCAGGCTCGAACCGATGCGCAGCAGCCCGACGCGGCGCATGCCTTCCTCCGGCGATATGCGGCCCTTGTCCGCCAGATCGCCAAACGTCTTGTGGATCCGGGCGGCGCCGCGCTCGGCGGCATCGCCAGCCTTATCAACCAGGAAAACGGGATAACCGGCATTGAGGAACACCATGGCGATACCCGTGCCCATCGTCCCGGCGCCGATTACGGCGACGCGCTCGACCGTCAGCGGTTGTACACCACGTTCGATGGGGATCTTGCCGGCGGTGCGTTCGGCGAAGAAGAGGTGACGCTGAGCAATTGACTCCTGCGAATCGACGAGTTCCTCGAACAGCGCCCATTCGCGCGCCAGACCTTCGTCAAAGGTCAAGGTCGCAGCCGCCTCGATCGCCTGCAGGATGAGGCCTGGGGCCTTGAAACCCTGCAAGTCACGCTTGTGCGTCGCGCGAAAACGCTCCAGCGCTTCGCGTGTCGCCGTCGCGTCAAGATCGACCGCCAGGTCACGCACGCGCCGCAACGGCTCGCCACGCGCAATCAGCTGCTGAGCGTACAGGATCGCGCCCGGCAACAAGTCACCTTCGACAATGCGATCGATCAGGCCATCGGCCAGCGCCTTCGTCGCTCCTATCGGGCGGCCACCGACGATCAGCGTCAGCGCCTTTTCGATCCCGACGAGGCGCGGCACACGTTGTGTGCCGCCTGCGCCGGGTAGCAGGCCGAGCGAGACTTCCGGCAGCCCGAGTTTCGCCGATGATGTCGCAACCCGATAGTGGCATGCCAGCGCCAACTCCATGCCACCGCCCAGCGCAGTGCCGTGAATCGCCGCGACAACCGGCTTTGTTGACGCTTCGATCAGGTCGAACACGGCATTGAGGTCAGGCTGCTGCAACGGCTTGCCGAATTCGCTAATATCGGCTCCCGCAAAAAAGGTTCTGCCGGCACAGTGGATGACGATCCCATGGGCATCGGCGTCCGCCACGGCGCGCCGCAAGCCGGCCTCGAGCGCGACGCGAACCGCGTGGCCAAGCGCATTTACGGGCGGGGAATCGATGGTAAGGATCGCAATCCCGTCCGCGACCGCATAGGTTGAAATCGCGGTTACCCGGCTCATCTCGTTCATGTGTCTCTCCAATTCGACCGCAGATCCGGGCGAAAGATCGTGGTTCTCGAGGCGCAGCGCAGACATTTACGCGCCGCGGAATTCCGCCTGTCGCTTGCCGGCGAAGGCGGCGATGCCCTCCGCGGCATCAGCGCTGGCACCGGCGATGCTCTGCTCACGTCGTTCGTCAGCCAACATCCGCTTCCAGTCGTAATCGACCGCATCCCAGATCATCCTGCGCGTCTGGCAAAGGCTGGTCGGACCCGTGGCCAGCCGCTCGGCCAACTCGATCGCTGTGGCGTCAAGCACATCATCGGGAACCACGCGGTTGACCATGCCCCAAGTCAACGCCTGCGCTGCCGAGATGCGTTCCGCCAGCAAGGCCATCTCCATCGCGCGGGGACGACCGACGGTCCGTGCCAGCAGATGCGAAGCGCCGCCGTCCGGCACCAGACCAATCCTCGAAAACGCCAGCAAAAAATAGGCGCTCTCGCTGGCCACGATGAGGTCAGCCGCGAGCGCCAGGGAACAGCCCACGCCAGCAGCCGCGCCGCGCACCGCACTGATCCAAGGGATCGGCAGTTCTCGCAACCGTTGCATCAACGGGTTCACTTGCGTTTCGAGCATCAGGCCGAAATCAAGCGAGTCCAGCTGGGCAGGATCGATGGCGAGATTGGCCCCGGAACAGAATGCCCGCCCTGCACCGGTCAGGATCATCGCGCGCGAAGTTTGCTCGACATGCTCGATCGCCGCGGCCAGTTCATCCGCCATCCGTTCAGACAGAGCGTTGAGCGTATCCGGCTGGTTGAGGCGCACGACGCCCAACGGGCCATGTTGCTCAAGCGCGATGCATTGGAACTGCATTGAACCCTCTATCTTGTTTGCGTCGGCAGCAGGGAAACGAGCCGCGGAACTTCGGCAAGCGCGCGCAACGCGTCATTCAAGTGCGTGCAGCCCAAGGTCCGGGGTAACCGCTCAAGCACCGAGGCCCGCAGATCGGCCATCGGCGTTCCGACGAGCGAAAAGACATTCTGGATCGCGCCCGCACATTCGCGATACGGCAGAATCTGCGGCAGCGCCTCCAACGCTGTCAGCCGCTGGCCGCGCTCGTCCGCAGTCCCGACGAGGCGATATTCGTGCAAGCCGGCCCGCATCCCATCAGGACGAGCGGCACTGTCTTGGAAGGTCGCGTCGATATGGATCGCGCCACCCTCGCGCCACACGTCAATCCGGCGCGCGCGCCGCAGATTGGCGCCGTCGATCACGGGAAAACGGTGCCATCCCGTCGGGTCCTCGGGCAGCACCAGCGGCGGCAGGATCGTCGGCGCATCGAGGCCCGGTTCCACCTGCAGCGCTCTCGACCCCGGCCGAAAGCCGATACACACCCCTTCCATCTGCGGCAGCCGCTCGTCACGATGCGCATCCTGCGCAAGCCGCGCGGCAATGTCGCTCCACTGGCTCCAGGCCCATCCCGCGATCAGCGAAACGCCGGCAACATCGTCGAGCACGAGGTAAAGGGGCGCCCCCGCAGCATGCTCCTCGTACAGCACTGACAGCAATTCGCTGCGAAGGTGCCCCCCGCCCCGAGCGCCGACCAGCGCGTCCAGAACGGCGCGCGGTGGATCCGCGGTCACAGCCTGGATTACGCGCCCGTCCAGCCATGCCTCGACGGCATGTTCCGCGGCAACCTGCGTAACGTCCCTTGCCCTACCCGTAATCAAGTCGCGCGCGCGCCCTTGCAGGCGCATCTGTCCGTCACGGCCATTCGGCCAATCGGCGTAGATGGTCGATGTCCGACGAGCGCTGTGGGGGCGCCGGACGGGCGAACTGTTGATCGGGTTGCGTGGTGGCCATGAATCGACGGCCAGTGGCTCCCCGCGAAGCGAAAAGTCGGTCGCGCGATCGCTCATCCGAGGACCGTCGCGTGGCCTGCGGGGACGATGCCGTCGACCGTGCGATGGCGCGCGTCCTTCTGTAAATTACGCACAAGCCCGACCATCAGCGCGACTGACCGCTCAGCTTCTCTCGCTTGACGATCAGACCGACCGCCTTGGCGTCCCAAGCATCGGCCGTGATGCCATCTTCACGCAGGACGTATTTTTGGATGCGATTGGACGGTGTTTTCGGCAAATCCGGCAATAGCCTGAAATAGCGCGGCACCATGAAATGCGGCAGGCGAGGGGTCAGAAAATTGATCAGCGCTGCCGGGTCATGGACGTGACCCTCATAGACACTGATGCAAGCCATCACCTCTTCTTCGTAACCGCCATCCGACACGCCGATCACGGCTGCCTCGCGGATGCCCGGAAATGCCATGATCTCGGCCTCGACTTCCATCGCTGAGATATTCTCGCCGCGACGGCGAATGGCGTCCTTGACACGGCCGACGAAGTAGAAATAACCCTCCGCATCCTGCCGCAGCATATCGCCGGTATGAAACCATCCGTTACGCCAGGCTTTTGCGGTCGCCTCCGGGTTGTGCTGATATTCGGTGAACATCGCCCACGGAATGCTTGAGCGCACGACAAGTTCGCCCGCCTCTCCATCCGGCAGCGGGAAGTCATGCGCATCGACAATCCGCGCTTCGAACCCCGGGCGAACCCGCCCGCATGATTCCATCGGCACCGGCCCGTCGGCCATGATTGGCGTGGCGAGCTCAGTCGCGCTGTAGGCGAAATGCACGCGCAAATTGAAGTATCGTGCGAACTCGTGGACGCGCGGCGTATGTGGGGAGCACAACAACCAGCGCAGCGACGTTTCACGATCCATATGTTCCATTTCCTTGATCAGGAAATCGAGCATGACCCCGATCAGCGCGCAGCCCGTCGCTTGGGTCCGTTTGACCTGAGGCCAGAAGTCGCTGGTGCGGAATGATTCCAGCAGCGCAAAGGTGCTACCTGCCACGAGACTGGCGTAGAGGGTACCCGCCGCGCCGACGTGAAAAAGCGGACCATAGAGCAGATAGCGATCACCCTTGTCGATGCACCATACGCCGACATTCTGATGATAGGTGTGCGCGTAGGAATTGAGCACCCCCTTCGACGCGCCGGTCGTGCCCGACGTGAACACGATCAGGATCGGATCCCAGGGCTCGATCGGCTCGACGAGGGGCGCAAGCTCATGGCTGGTGTCAAGACTTTCCCAGGCGACGATGCCGCACGTCTCGATGGCGCAAGTCGGCGCGCCCCCTACGACCACGAGCGTTTCCAGCGGCGCGGCCTTCAGTTCGCTCAGGCGGTCGATCAGCCCAGCGTGAACGATGCCAACCTTCGCTTGCGCCAGCTCGATACAGTGGCCCAGCAGCGTGCCGCGGTAGCCGATGTTGAGCGGCACGTAGATCGCGCCGAGATAGTTGACCGCGAACCAGGCGAGCACGGCTTCCTTGCCATTCAGCAACCACCCCACGACATGGTCGCCCTGTTGCACGCCCAGCGCCTGAAGCCCGGCGGCCACGGCACGTACATCCGACAGCGCCTCTGCAAAGGTCCATTCGCTGTCGTCCTCGAACAGACCGAACACGTCATCGGGAATCGTCCGCGCCCGGTCTTCCAGCAGGTAACGGACGACGCACTCCTCCCGCGACGGGATGTGCACGCCGGCGAACCCGGGAACATCAGCCAACTGTGGCATCAGTCCGTCTCGTCCGCGGGGTCGAAAACCGTGGTGAATCCGAACTGCCGCGCGACTTCGATATTATAGTCATGGGTTTCGGGCGGACCGATATCCACCAGATTTAGCACCGTGCAGAAGTGCTGATAGATGCCAATGGAGTGCGCCAGATCCAGAAAGTCACGGTGGCCAAGCACCGCGTGCAGCTCCTTGACCAGCCATTTGGGGGCGTTACCGGTCGTCGCCGCGACATTCGCAAGCATCACGACCTTTTCGTCTAGCGTTCCCGGTCGCGGCTCGCCATCGCCCAATGCATACCGCACATCGCCCTCGGTGCAGCCGAAATGCACCATCGACATCCGGCAATGCTGGATTGTGGCATAGTCGCACTGCAACGCCTTCATGGTTGCGACCATCGCAAGCTGGCGCAGCCGGGGATCCAGCTGCGATTTCCAGCGCAGGTACAGACCCAACCGCCCCATGTGCAGTAGCGGTGCCGGGCTGTGCCCGAACACACCGATCAGCTTTGAGCTGGATGCATCGCGATTCTCTTCATGCTTCAGTTCGCCATCGAAAACCAGCTTGTGGTATTTTTCTTCAACTTGATCCCGCGTCACCATCGGTATCAGCATAGCCACCCTCTCACTCAAAGATTTAGACGGTACGGTTGCAGTACGACGCCGCCGACCGACATTTGCTATAGTGGCAAGGCCCACCGCACTATGGCGACACGCCTGCGTTTGTTACCGTGTCAGCTCGCGCCCGCTGCTGGGCGGATCGCCGCTGGCCCCGCCATGATGCCACCGTCCACCGGCACGTCGATCCCGGTAACGTAGGAGGACTGGTCTGACAGCAACCAGACTGCGGCGTCCGCGATCTCGGACGGTTCACCCGCGCGCGTCATCGGCGCGCCCGCGGCGAGCGCGGGATCCACGTCACCAATCTGACGGCGCACCATGGGCGTCACGACCAGTCCTGGACAGATCACGTTGACCCGAATGCCTTCCGCAGCACATTCGAGTGCAACCGTCTTCGTGACGCCACGAATTGCCCATTTGGCGGCCGTGTACGACCCCATTTCCCGCGTGGCGTTCAAGCCCGAGCGCGACGACATGTTGACAATCGATCCTCGGCCAGAGGATTTGCGGATCGCCTGGATCTCATGCTTCATCGAGAACACGGTGCCAAAGAGGTGCGCGTCCGTCAGCTTGCGCCACATGTCCCAATCTGCATCGGCAATCTGCTGACGCGGCAAAACCGGACCAGCACAGTTCACCGCACCGTCAAGCTGACCGAACTCGGCCAATGCCCGTCCGATCAGCGCCTCGATCTCCGCTTCGACCGACACGTCGCACTGCACTGCAGCCGCGCCGACCCCACACGCACGCGCCGCCTCCGCTACACGCCGAGCCCCGACTAGATCGACATCGCCGATCACAACGTTGGCTCCGGCGTGCGCGATTGCCATCGCGCACGCCTCGCCGATGCCGGATCCGCCACCCGTGATCACGAATGCCTTGCCCTTCACGCCACTCTCCAACTCAAACTCGGCCCAGCCGGATCACCTTCGCAGCGGTTTTGCCGTCAAGTTTCCGGTGTCGCATTCTTCAGGCCAAGCATGCGCGTCGCGTTACCGCCGACGATCTTGTCGATCTGCGCATCGCTCAACCCCGCGAGATTGCGCTTCATGTTGTTGCGACAATAAGGGAACGAACCTTCGTGGTGCGGGTAGTCGCTCGACCAGAGGATATTGTCCTCCAGTCCGAACTCGACCGCCGCCTTCACGCCCTTCGGCTCATCCAAGAACGCTGCATAGCAATGCTCGCGGTAATAGTCGCTGGGCAGGTTCGGAATCACGGGCCGCACCCACATGTGATGCGCGCGATACGCATGGTCCATCTGGGTCAGCACCCATGGAACCCAGCCGATCCCGCTTTCGATGGTAGCGAGGCGAAGGCCACGATGCCGTTCGAATACGCCCGAGGAAATCATCTGCACGACCGGCTCGATCGGCGTGATCATCGAATGGCTAAGATAGTTGATGATCGCGCCGCCGTCGCCAGCGATGGCGCGCGGGTCCTGCCCAGACGACACGTGAAGCACGATCGGCAGCTTGGACGCCTCGATCGCATCCCACAGCGGCTCGAAACTCTTATCGTTATACTCCAGCGGGAATCGTGCCTCGGTCGCACGATGAAAGATCGGGCGATTGGGCAGCATCAGGCTGGTAAATCCCTCAGCGGCAGCCCATTCGATCTCCTTGACGGCGGTCTGGACATCGCCCGGCGAAATGAGCGCCGCAGGCAGTGAGCGCTGCCAGTCGTCAGCGAAATATTGCCTGACGAAGCGGTTATAGGCCCGTGTCATCGCCGTCTGGAACTTCACGTCGGGCGTCGCGTAGCAAAGCTGCCCCTTTTGCGGGAACACGATCTCGTAATCGACGCCTTGCGACTGGCGATCGCGCTTGCGCTGCTCGATGTCACGCCCAGCGGCGGCACGCAGAACGTCCTGGTCCTCCATCCGCTTAGAGAACGGCGACAAAACCTCGTACGATTCGAAGTCCTCGAGCGTCGGCAATAGGTCGCGTCGGCTCTCAGCGACTTTGACCAGCTGCGGCGTCCAGCCCTCGGTGATCAGCCACTGGTTGCCATCCTCGTCCGTTTCGAATCGAGGAAGGCGATCCTCGTAACCCGGTTCGATCATCTCCATGAAGGACATCGGCTCGTTCACATGGCTGTCGCACGAGATCACGACGGGCTTGTCCGTCGACTTCTCGTCAATGCGCGAGTGCCATGTTTCGAAAGGCGGGCTCTCCAGCCGCCAGGCATTTTTTGCGTCAGCGTTCATAATCACCTCATCTGCTTGTTGCTGTCAGAGCACTGTTCAACCGTCACGTCAAGAAATTTAATGAAGCGATTACATTCCGCCTGGAATAGGGCGCCACGTCTGTCGATAAGTCAGGCTATGGCTATATTTTTTAATCGGTCGATTGACCACTGGTGTATCGTGGGATAGGCACGAGTAACCGACATAGGAGAGGTTGTGACCAGCACTGGTATTTGCGTCGTGACGGGCGGCGGATCAGGGATCGGCTTAGCGGCAGCGAGAGCGGCAGCGATGGGGGGTATGACCGTGGCGCTGCTTGACACGGATGAAAGCGCCGGTGCCGCCGCAGTTGCCGCGCTTACGCAAGATGGGTTCGATGCTCGCGCTTATGCGATTGACGTAACCGACGAAGATGCCGTCAGGTCAGTAGCTGAGCGGATCGAATCGGAGCTTGGCGCGGTGGCAGGTTTAGTCACATCGGCGGGTACGAGCCGCCCGGGACCGGCCGTGGAACTTTCACTGGCCGATTGGCGGACGGTCATCGACGTCAATCTGACAGGGACCTTTATTTGCTGCCAGGCCTTCGGCCGAGCCATGTTAGCTCGTCAACGCGGCTCGATCGTAACGATCTCTTCGATCGCAGGCGTCAGCGCGGTGCCGAGTCGCGTCAACTATACAGCGTCGAAATGGGGGGTGGTGGGCATGACCAAGGCGCTGGCCGCCAACTGGAGTATGAACGGCGTCCGCGTCAATTGCGTTGCGCCGGGCATGGTGGACACACCGATCCTCCAGAAGGCGCAACTATCTCCTGAATATTGGGAAGATGTGTTCTTGGCCCGGACACCGCTGGGTCGGCCGGCACGCCCCGACGAGATTGGCTCGATTATAGCGTTCCTGCTGTCGGAAGCGTCATCGTACATGACGGGTTCCGTGCTTGTCGCCGACGGCGGTATCACCCTGGGATTTGACGCCCAGCGTCCGAAGCGCGCCACGTCCTAAAAGCGCGCGCCTTCATGTTAAAAGATAAGCTGAGGAAGTAACTCATGGTGCACCGGGTCGGGATAATCGGGGGCAGTATCGATGCAAAGTGGGGGAAGGAAAGTCACCTTCCAGCGGCACTTGCCTCGCCCAATATGAAGATCACCGCCGTTTCAACGCGTTCGATGGAATCTGCGACGCGCAGCGCAGAGGCGCTCGGCGCCCTGCATGCTTTCGATAATGCCGATGCGCTGGCCGCGTGCCCTGATGTTGACCTAGTCATCGCCTCCGTGCGGTCGAATTATCACATCCAAAGTGTGCAGGCAGCGCTGGACGCCCGCAAGCCGGTATGGTGCGAATGGCCGTTCGGCCGCGGCGACGCCGAATCGCTTCGTGTGACCGAGACCGCGGAACGGCTTAACCTGCCGACGATTGCCGGTCTGCAAGGGCGTTTCGCCCCCGGCGTCGCTTATGCGAGACAGCTGATCGACGAGGGTTACCTGGGCGAGCTGCGCACGGCGGCAATGTATCTCGAGTCGCACGTCTGGGCATATGACCTGATCGCGGCGACCTATACGCTCGACGAACGTGAGAATGCCAACGTCCTGTCGATTAAGGGCGGCCATTCGCTCGATATGCTGACCTATCTTGCGGGAGATGTGGTTTCGGTTGCCGGTACGGTATCGCACCTGCAGAAATCGGTATTTGCCAAGGACCTGGCGCGCGAGGTCGAAATGAGTTCGCCCGATCAGTTCGCCGCGATCGGCCGATTGTCGTCTGGCGCCGTGTTCTCGACGCACATTACTGGGGCTGCGCCGCGCGGGATGCCGTTCAGTCTCCATCTGGTGGGTGACAAGGGGCAGTTGATCCTGACCACAGACGGCATGCCGGAGATGGCTCCCCTCACGCTCAGCGGATCGCGAGGGAGCCAGCCACCTCAGGTGCTTGAGATCCCAGCACAATATTTCCCCGAGGATCGAAGCCTGGTCGGACCCGCGATCGTCATGGCATGCGCCTACCGCGCGCTTCCGGATGACTTGTCCAATGGGGCCGCGCCATTGCCCGATTTCCGTCATGGGCTGAAAATTCAGGCGCTAACCGCCGCGATCGCTGAATCCTCGCGTGACGGCATCGTAAAGCATCTCGCATGACCGGTGACGTGCTGACCGACCGCGCTCGGACGCTCGATGCGCTATTGCGGGAACGCCATAGCTGTCGCGCATTCGAGGTGAAACCTGTACCTCGTGAACTGATTGCAGCGATGCTCGAGCTGGCGCAGCGGTCGGCCAGCTGGTGCAATTCCCAGCCGTGGGACGTCACGATCACCCAAGGTGCCGGGACTGAACGGCTGCGAGCGGCGCTGCATGAACGCGCACTAGAAGACGCGCGTGTCGGCCAGAACCGCTTTGACCCCGACCTGCCCTTCCCGGCGGCCTATGAGGGCGTGTATCGGGAGCGGCAGCGCGCGGTCGGTTGGCAACTCTATAGCAGTGTCGGAATTGCCCATGGCGACCGCGTCGCGTCGGGCAAGCAGGCATTGGAGAATTTCAGACTGTTCGGTGCACCACACGCGCTGATCCTCACGTCGCCGCGTGCGCTGGGCGTCTATGGGGTGTTGGACTGTGGCATCTACATGGGTACGCTGCTGCTGGCTGCGCAAAGCCTTGGAATCGCGATGGTCCCGCAAGCGGCGCTCGCCACCTATTCGTCGCTGATTCGGGAGACGCTCAATATTCCGCCGGACCGCGACGTCGTGTGCGGCGCGTCCTTCGGTTTCGCGGATCGGGATCATCCCGCAAACGGCTTTCGCAGCGACCGGGCGAGCTTGGCCGATGCCACGCATTGGGTCGAAGCCTGAGCGGAAATCTAATTATCTGATTGGGAGTTCCAGGTGACGAAAACGGGACCGCTCAGCGGCGTAAAGATCATCGAATTTGCGGGACTCGGCCCGGGCCCTTTCGCCGCCATGCTGCTATCCGACATGGGTGCCGAAATATTGCGCATCGAGCGCCCCAAAACGTCGCCGCCGACGGCGTGGGAAGTCGATCGCCGGGGTCGTCACACGATCGCGCTGGACCTGAAATCGCCTGCCGACATCGAAACCTGCCTTGAACTGATCGCAGAGGCGGACATCGCGATCGAAGGCAATCGGCCAGGCGTCATGGAGCGGCTGGGGCTTGGCCCTGATGCACTACTAGGCCGTAACCCGCGCCTAGTGTTTGGCCGGATCACTGGCTGGGGACAGGAAGGCCCATTGGCGCTCGCCGCTGGGCACGATATCAACTATCTGGCGCTGACAGGCGCCCTGCATACCATCGGCACCGAAGACAAGGTGGTACCGCCGCTGAACTTTGTCGCGGATTACGGCGGTGGTGCTATGTTCCTTGTCGCCGGGGTGCTCGCCGCGCTGCATCACGCGCGCGCGACCGGCGAAGGCCAGGTAGTCGATGCGGCCATGGTCGACGGCGCGGCGTATATGGCATCGTTGTTCTATGGCTTCCGCGGGACCGGAAACTGGAGCGACCGTCGCGCCGACAATCTGCTTGATGGCGGCGCTCCGTTCTACGACACCTATCAGTGCGCTGACGGCAAGTGGGTCGCGGTTGGGGCGCTTGAACCGCAATTCTATGCGCTGCTGGTCAATCGCGTCGGGATTGAAGGCATCGATTTGTCAAAGCAGATGGACCAGCGCGAATGGCCTGCGCTCCGCGCGAAGATTGCCGAAGCTTTTCTCACCAAGGATCGTGAGCAATGGTGCGAGTTGCTGGAAGGCAGCGACGCCTGCTTTGCCCCGATCCTGTCAATGGATGAGGCGCCGCTCCACCCCCACAATGTCGCGCGCAGTACATTTGTCGACGACAACGGCATCACTCGGCCGGCCGCCGCACCGCGTTTCTCGCTGACGCCGGCCGGTCAGCCGGGCGCCGATACGGGTCACCATGAGACCGATCGCGCGTTGGCCGGCTGGCGCGGCCAGATGGTCGCTATCTGAACCTGCGAGCGGACTCACAGAAAATCGCGTCTCGTCCAATTCGCTGAAGAAGCAAGGTCAAGAACAATGGACTTCCAGCTCCCGGAACACGTGTCCCTTATTCAGGATGCAATCTCCAAATTTTGTCAGGACAATATCAGCGTCACGCAGGCCAACCAGTGGGACAAGGATGATGCGTTTCCGCGCGAAATTTTCGACCAGTTGGCGGCGCTTGGACTGGGGGGGCTTACGGTCGAGGAGGATTACGGCGGGTCAGGCCGCGACATCCTGGCCGGCGTGGTGGCGATCGAAGAATTGTCCAAGCACAGCATGGCGCTCGCCGTGCCCTATATTATGGATGCGTTCTATGCCGGCATGAACCTGTCGGAATGCGGGTCCGAGCGGCAGAAGGCAGAGCTGCTGCCGCTCGTTGCCGCAGGCAAGATGCTGTTTGCCTATGGCTGGACCGAACCCAATGTCGGTGCCGATCTCGCAAGCGTCACCACCCGCGCGGTCCGGCAAGGCGATCATTTCATCGTCAATGGATCGAAGCGCTTCTGCTCTGGCGCCGATATTTGCGACATCATCTACACGCTGGTGCAGACCGGCGCCCCGGAAGACCGGCGGAACAACCTGTCACTATTGCTGATCCCGCCCGACAGCAAGGGCATCACGATCGAGAAGATCGGTGGCCTCGGTCTCAAAGGCGCAGCGACGACCGACGTGACGTTCGAGGACGTGATCGTTCCAGTATCAGCGGTCATGGGCGAGGAAGAAGGCATCAACAGGGGCTTCTCGATGCTCAGCGGTGCCGGCCTCGACGTCGAGAAGATCGAGGTTGCCGCGATGGCCCTGGGCATTGCCTCAGCCGCGCTCACCGAAGCATGGAACTATGCCGAGGAGCGATCGCAGTTCGGCCAGCCAATTTCTGCATTCCAAACAGTGCGCCATCTGCTCGCCGACATGCAGACGCGCCTGTATGCCGCACGGTTGTTCACCTACAATGCGGCCTGGCGAGCCAATGAGCGCATTCGCAGCGGCGTGGAAACGTCAATGGCCAAGCTGTTCGTGACTGAAACGGCAAAGAGCATCGTTCTGGACGCACAGACGGTCATGGGCGCCTATGGTTATGTCGACGGCTATGGCATTGAGCGGAACGTCCGCGACATCCTCGCCATGCCGATCATCGGCGGATCATCGGCAATCCAGCGCAACAACATCGCAAATTGGATGCGGCTGGCAAAGTGACATCGGAGACATCGACATGAGTGGTTTCAACTTCCTCAAAACCGAAGAGACATCGGCCGGCGTATTCTCGGTCGTCATGGACCGCCCGCCAGCGAACGGCGTCAACCGCGACATGTACATCGAACTATACGAGCTGTTCTCGAACCCCGATCAATTGGGCGAGGTTCGTGTGATCGTCCTGAGTGGAGCGGGCAAACACTTCTGCGCCGGGAACGATCTGGACGAATTTCAGACCATGACCCCGTCGAACGGCACGGAACGGATGTGGCGCGTGCGCGAGGCATTCTACGCCATCCAAGACTGCTCGGTGCCGGTCATCGGCGCGGTGCAGGGTGCGGCGCTGGGCACAGGTCTGGCAATTGCCGCCTCGTGCGATTTCGTAGTCGCCGCGTCCGAGGCACGCTTTGGTCTGCCCGAACTGACCGTCGGCGTCATGGGCGGCGCACGGCACCTCGCGCGCATCGCACCGCAACCGCTCGTGCGCCGGATGTTCTTGACTGGCGAGCACATCAAGGCCGTCGATTTCGCGCAGGCAGGCGGGTCGATTGTGGTCGATGCATCAGGTGCACTGCTCGAAGCGGCCAATCGCTATGCCCAGCGCATTGCCTCATTCAGCCCAACGGCATCCCGACTGGGCAAGCAGATCCTGAACAAAATCGAATGGATGGACATCTATTCAGGCTATGAATTCGAGCAACGCTACACCGTCAAGATGAGCGGGCATGCTGATTCGAAAGAGGCGTTGCTCGCTTTCCGTGAATCGCGCGCGCCCCAATATCGACCGCTCGGTGACTGGCGCCTTTGAAACCTTCCTGGCCAAAGAACCAATAGCGTGAAAGGGACGAGATCCCATGCCGGCTGATCACAATCGGGGGCGAAGCACGCCCGAGGCAGGCGCAATCAAGGCACTCTGCATCTTCGTGGCGCTGCATGTCATGCTGTCGGTCGATCGATCGATCATGGTCGTCGCACTGGAACCGCTGCGCAACGAATTCAAACTGTCCGACACGCAGCTGGGGTTGTTGACGGGCATCGGGTTTGCGTTCTTCTTCGGGCTGGCAGGGCTTCCCCTGGGCTATATGGTGGACCGCTGGAACAGGCGAAATATCCTTGCGGCCTCAACCGGGCTGTTCAGTTTGATGACGCTGCTGGCATCGTTCGTCACTTCATTCCCGCAGCTATTAGCCACCCGCTTGCTGGTCGGTGCAGGTGAGGCTGGCGGCACCCCCTCGATGCTGTCCATGCTTTCCGACCTTTTCCCGCCCGAACAACGGGCGCGGGCCATGTCGATCTACTATTCCGGTGTGCCGCTGGGCGGAATCGTGGTGCTATTTGCCGGCGCCTGGATCGCCCAGACGTTCGGATGGCGGACGCTGTTCCTGGTCGCCGGCGTGCCCGGACTGGTTCTAGCCCTCTTGCTGCTGGTGTTCGTGCGCGAGCCGGCGCGCAAGCAGCAAGTTGGTGTCAGGGACAAAACCGACATTCGCGCGACGCTTCGTTTCATGTGGTCGCAGCGTGCCGTACGGCATCTGATCTTCATGACGATCGTTGGCTCGGCCGCATCGCTTGGTCTGTTCTTTTTCACCGTTTCGTTCCTGGTGCGCGCACACAATTACTCACTGGCCGAAGCAGGGTTCCTCATGGGGGCAAGCTATGGCGTGGTCGGCCTGTTCGCCACCGTGCTGAGCGGCGCGATTGTCGATCGTCTTGCGCGCCGTGACGAACGATGGCGGCCGTGGTTCTGCTCGATCGTCAGCCTGGTCTCGTGCGCTTCGATCATCGGCATGGCACTCGCGACCGGACCGATCGGAATCACGATCGGTGTCTGTATGTGGGCTTTCAGCAGCATGGCGACCTATGGCCCCACGCTGGCCTTGCTGCAGTCGCTGGTCGGCGCGCGCATGCGTGGCACCGCCTCTGCCGCCTATCTGTTCATGTCCTATTTCGTCGGAGCAAGCCTCGGCCCGCAGTTCGTAGGATCGCTTAGCGACGTCCTGACGCCGCATTACGGAGCGAACGGCTTGGCTATCGCCATCATGTGCGCCGCATTGCTCTATTGCTGGGGTGCTGCTCACTATTTTCTCGCGGCACGGACCGTGCGGGCAGACTTGGTGCGCGCAACTGGAGCTTAGCCGCTGCGGCAAAACATGCCGCGGCCTCAGGAGCGCTGCGATCAGTCGTCGAACCCAATAAAGCTGGCCGCTTCGTCCACTGTGCGGCGCTCCGAGACTACAGCGTTCGCAGCAAACGCCTCGTCCGGCCAACCGAGCGCGATGCTCTTCATGATGACCTGGTCATCGGGGATCGCGGCATGCCGACGCACGACTGGCGATTGCATGATGCCCTGACTGTTGATCACGCTACCTAGGCCGCGCGACCAGGCCGCGTGGACAAGCATGGTGGCAACCGCGCCACAGTCGAACGCCGCGTCGTCATTGTCATGCAACTGCCGGTCATAGGTAATGATGATACAGACCGGTGCATCGAACTGGCGAAAGCCGCGCAAAACCCAGTCGTCGCGGCGAGCTGTATCGTCTCGGGCAATGCCCATCGCCGCAAACAGCTGCTTGGCTACGCCGATCTGCCGCTCGCGATGCACGCCGGCATAAGGCTGGCCAGCGCGGAATTCTCTGGCATCAGGCGATCCCGCCACAATGCTGGCAACACTCTCGCTGCGAATGCGATCGAGCATATCCCCGGTCAGCACATGAAAATGATAGGGCTGGCTATTGTATGACGAGGGCACGCGCATCGCCAGAGTGAGTATCTCCCGGATCACCGTCAGCGGGACGGGATCGGGCCGATATCCGCGAATGCTGCGGCGGGTGGAAATGACGCTGTCAAACAGCAAGGCAACTTCCTCCGATCCAGTCCTTCGCCACCGGGGTCAGACGGCCAAACCCCAACCGAACCAGGTCACGAGCCGCCCGATGCCGGACGGATGCCGACTGGACCGGCCATGATTCCGCCGTCCACTGAAAGATGGGTGCCGGTCACGTAGGACGAACCCGGTGACAGGAACCATAACGCCGCGGATGCGATTTCCGACGGCTCGCCGGCGCGGCACATTGGCGCTCCGGCCGCATCCTTGGGATCCATCGCTCCGATCTGACGGCGGACCATTGGCGTCGCGATCAGACCTGGGCAGATCGCGTTGACGCGGATATTTTCCTCCGCGCATTCCAGTGCGGCGGTCTTTGTGACGCCCAATATAGCCCATTTCGACGCGACATAGGGACCGATTTCGCGGACGCCGTCCAGCCCGGCGCGCGATGACATGTTGACGATGGCGCCTGTCTTCGATGTCGCGCGGATCGCGCGGATCTCGTGCTTCATTGCAAAGACGGTGCCGAACAGATGGACATCCACATGATGGCGCCAGACGCTCCATTCGGCTGCAGCAATTTCGGCGCGAGGCGGGACGCCGCCGGCGTTATTCACCGCGCCGTCTAGCCGTCCGAACGCCGACGTTGCGGTCCGGATCAGTTGTTCCAGATCTTCCTCTCGCGCCACATCGCAGCGAACCCCGATCGCCTTTTGCCCATTGTCCGACAGTTCCGCCGCGAGCTGCTCCGCAGAATCAAGGTCCAGATCACCAATCACGACATGCCCCCCGGAAGCGGAGATCGCACGTGCGCAGGCCTCACCGATACCGGCCGCCCCGCCGGTAACTACATAAACCTTTCCGTCAAGCATCTTGCATCCTCTCACGCTATCTTTGGACTGGGCCGCTTCGACCACCGTTTTGGCTCGTTCGGGGTCAGCGCCGCAACGCTCCGAAGCGACACGATTTGGCCAAGCACTGGCTCAACATTCCGTCAGTTCCCTTACCGATGGCGCGCCCGCCAGCAGCGGCGCGAGCTGCTTGATAGCACCCAGCACCGGCTCGCTCTTGTTGTGGACCTTCACCGCGGCCTCGTCGGCGTAGACTTCAACCACGGTGACCGGGTTCGCGCCTAGCGAATAGGGCGCGATATAGACGCATCCTGGCTCGTTCGCACGCACCGCATCGCACACGCCCTTCAACGCGGCAACGCCTTCCTCGAAGCGATCCGGCTGAAGATTGATCTCGACCAGTTTCAATATCGTCATGTTGTCGACTTTCCTTCCTGCCTGGAGTCGCCGGCCAGTATGGATCGTTCGAGAGATGTGGTTAATCACAACCCAAGTGCCTTGGCGATGATGTTGCGCTGGATCTCGTTCGACCCGGCATAGATCGATCCCGCTCGTTCGTTCAGGTAGCGTAGCGGGGCAAGTGCGGCGAATTGGGGACCGATATAGTCTGGTTGATGAGGATAGGTCACCGGGCCTCCGGGTAATCCGGCGGCGGGTTGATACGCCATCGCGTAACGTCCCGCGACACGCATGCCCAGTTCGGTCGTAAGCTGCTGGAGTTCGGTACCACGGATTTTCATTGCCGATGCAGCTGCGATCGGTACGTCACCGCGCCCTTCAGCATTCATGACACGGAATTCAAAGGCCTCGAGTGCGTTGATCTCGACTCGGGCCGCCGCGATCTGGACCGCAAATGTCGGATCGTCCATCAGCGTGCCGCCGCCGCCTGTTGGCGTCTCGCGCGCCGCGTCGACAATCTGGTCGAGCCGCACCTGCAGTTCTGGCGCATAGGCCACGCCGCCGCGCTCGAACTCGAGCAGATATTTGGCGACGGTCCAGCCCTGGTCGATTTCCCCAATTACGTTCGCTTTAGGTACTCGGACGTTATCCAGAAAGATTTCGTTCTGCAGATGCTCGCCCGTGTACGAAATGATCGGGCGAACCGATACGCCGGGCGTATTCATGTCGATCAGCAGAAAGGTGATGCCCTTTTGCGGACGATCATATTTGCCCGTCCGTACCAGGAAGAATCCCCAGTTCGCCACGTTGGCGTGCGTGTTCCAGATCTTCTGGCCGTTGCAGATCAGGAAATCACCGTCATCGGCGGCGCTGGTCTGCAACGAGGCAAGATCCGATCCGGCTCCTGGCTCGGAATAGCCCTGGCACCAGAAATGTTCGCCCGTCAGCATCCGAGGAAGGAAAAAGTCCTTTTGCGCCTGCGTACCGAACCCTAACAGCGCGGGCGCGCACATTTGGATGCCCATTGGCGATACCGGTGGCGCGCCAGCGCGGACCCGCTCGACCGTGTAGATGTAGCGCTGCACCGGCGTCCAGTCAGCACCGCCATATTGCTTTGGCCAAGCCGGTCCCGCCCAGCCTTTCTCGTACAGGATCTGCTGCCACTGCATGGAGCGTTCGTGATCGGCGTAGACGCTGGTCATCAGCATGCCGCACTCGCGGATCTCGTCCGTCAGCTTGTCTGCCAGAAAATCACGAACCTCGTCGCGAAACGCCAACTCTTCGGGCGACCAGCGCATGTCCATCAGGCTGGCACCGCTTCGGAGGGGGCGCGCAGTCGGGCAAGACGCCCATCGATGATGTCCTCGGCTTCAGCGATGATGCGATCAACCAAGTTCTTGACCGTCGGAATATCGTGGATCAGCCCCTGGACTAGCCCAATGGTCCAGATCCCGTGATCGGGATTGCCATTGACGAGGCCCTCACGGCCCCTGGCACCCTTGACGAGATGTGCGATCGATTCGAACGGGTTGCCCTCACGCTCGATCTTCACCGCTTCGACCGCCACCATGTTCTTGGCCACCCGGGCGGTGTTGCGGTAGCTGCGGAACAGCAGTTCGGTCGCCCGCTCGTCATTGGTCAGGATCGCCTGCTTGATGCCGTCATGAATCGGCGCCTCAACCGTCGCGCAGAAGCGCGAGCCCATGTTGATCCCTTCCGCACCCAGCGCGAGCGCAGCAACTAAGCCACGGCCGTCGCCAAATCCGCCGGACGCCAGCATCGGCACTTTCACCCGGTCAGCCGCCGCCGGAATCAGCACCAGCCCAGGAATATCGTCCTCTCCAGGATGGCCTGCGCATTCGAAACCGTCGATTGAAATCGCATCGACCCCCATTCGCTCCGCCGCCAGCGCATGGCGGACCGCCGTGCACTTGTGGATGACTTTGACGCCCGCCACCTTAAACGCATCGACATGCTCTTGCGGCTTGTAGCCAGCCGTCTCGACTGCGGTGATGCCACTTTCGATGATCGCGCGGCGGTATTCGTCATATGGTGGTGGCGTGATCGAGGGAAGGATAGTGAGGTTCACACCAAACGGTCGGTCCGTCATATCGCGCGTGCGGGCAATCTCGCGCACCAGCGCCTCGGGCGTCGGCTGGGTCAAAGCGGTCAGGAACCCCAGCGCGCCCGCATTCGCCACTGCAGAGACAAGCTCGGCCGTGCCGACCCACTGCATTCCGCCCTGTGCGATTGGATGTTCGACCCCGAACAATTCGGTGAATCTCGTGCTGATCACTTCAGCTTCCCCACATTTCTGTTCCAAAGGCGACGGCGTGGCATCACATGCGCCGTCAGCGACAAATCAGTCATAGGACGGCTCTTCCCACCAAGGATAAAAGTCCGGCATATCGCGCGACACCCTGTCCGGAAATCGCGCCGGGCGCTTCTCGAAAAACGCGCTGACACCTTCCGCCACATCACGGCTACGGCCTCGCGAAAGGATCGCGCGGCTGTCCAGCTTATGCGCTTCCATCGGGTGGGACATGTCCACCCCGCGCCACAACATCTGACGAATCAAGGCAACCGATACAGGCGATGTATGATCCGCGATTTCTCGCGCCAGCACGCGCGCGGCCGGCAATAACTCATCCGGCGCATGGACAGATCGTACCAGCCCCCCAGCCAGCGCTTCGGCCGCATCGAACACACGGCCGGTCGTGCACCATTCAAGCGCCTGGGACAGACCGACCACACGAGGCAGAAAATACGCAGAGGCGGCTTCATTCACGATGCCCCGTCGCGCGAACACGAAGCCGAACCGCGCGGTATCGCTAGCGATGCGAATATCCATCGGTAGCGTCATGGTGACGCCGATCCCGACCGCTGGGCCGTTGATCGCGGCGATCATCGGCTTCAAACACTGTAACAGCCGCAAGGTGATCCGGCCGCCGCCATCCCGCGCCGCCTCGCTAGCATAGTTCAGCGAGCCGTCTGGATTGACGACGCCATCGACATCGAAAGCCGACGCGCCGGCGGAAAGATCAGCACCGGCGCAATAGGCGCGCCCGGCACCCGTGAAGATGACCGCGCGAACCGTGTCATCAGCATCGACACGATCGATCGCGTCGATGACTTCTTCCATCATGCGGTTCGTGAAAGCATTGAGCTTGTCAGGCCGGTTCAGGGTGATCGTCGCGATCTGATCCTCGACCGCATAGCTGATGGTCTGATAATCCACCCTTAGTTGTCCAGCGTCCGCGCGATCAGCAGCTTCATGATCTCCGTCGTGCCGCCATAGATGCGCTTGACCCGCACATCCTTGTACAACTGCGCGATGCGATACTCGTCCATATAGCCATAGCCGCCGAAAAATTGCTGGCAGCGATCGACGATGGTCTGCGCGCGTTCGGACGTCCAGTATTTCGCCATGCTGGCGGTCATTGCATCGAGCGACCCGGATGCCAGCTTCGCGATGCAGTCATCGACGAACAGCCGCCCGATAACGGCGTCCGTTTTGCACTCGGCCAGCGTAAACTGCGTGTTCTGAAAATCCAGGATGCGCTTGCCGAACGCGCTCCGTTCTCGCACGTAATCGAGCGTCACGTTCATGGCTGCCTCGATGATGGCCATGCTTTCGATCGCGATCATCAGCCGTTCCTTGGGCAGCTCCTTCATCAGCTGCGCCATGCCGAGTCCTTCGCTGCCGCCCAGAACGTTATCCGCCGGAACCTGCACTCCGTCGAAATGCAGCTCGGACGTGTCGCCCATCTCCATACCGATCTTGTCGAGGTTGCGGCCTCGCGTGAACCCGTCGGCACCCGCAGCTTCCACCACGATCAGCGAAATACCCTTGCTGCCCGCATTCGGATCGGTCTTCGCCACGGTGATGATCAAGTCAGCCTGCTGGCCATTCGTGATGAACGTCTTCTGGCCATCGATCGCATAGCCATTGCCACTACGACGTGCGGTGGTGCGGATTCCCTGCAAGTCGGACCCCGTGCCGGGTTCGGTCATTGCGATCGCGCCGATTGTTTCGCCCGACACGATCCCCGGCAACCAACGACGCTTCTGCTCCGCCGAGCCGTAATTCTGGATGTAGCCGCCGATAATCACATTGTGCAGGGGCAGCCCCCAACCGTCTAGGCCGGCCAGCCCCAAGCGCCGGATCAGCACCGCCTCGTGCCTGAAATCCCCCCCGGCCCCGCCGAATTCAGGCGCGATCGAGAGGCCGATCAGGCCGGCCTGCGCGGCTTCGCGCCACGCATCCAGTTCGACTTCGCCGTCCGCGCGCCACTTAGCCGCCCGGCTCGCGGGCATCCTGTCAGCCAGGAACCGCGTTACCGAATCCTCGAAGATGGCGAGTTCCTCGTCCATCCACCCTGCAGGCGTATCGAACACGCCAGCCATGATCAGCGTGGCGCCATACGGATGCCACCGTCCAGACGGACATCCTCGCCGTTGAAATAGTCATTCTCGACCATGGCAAGAGCAAGCTGAGCATATTCGTCGGGACGGCCCAGGCGTTTGGGGAAGGGCACCGAAGCGGATAACGCTTCAACGACTTTTTCACCTGCAGACTGCATCAATGGCGTCGTAAAGATACCGGGCAGGATGGTATTCACACGGATCCCAGCATCCATCAGATCGCGCGCAACCGGCAGCGTCAGACTGACCACCCCGCCCTTTGACGCGGCATATGCAGCCTGACCGATCTGCCCATCCTCGGCCGCGACTGATGCCGTCATGATGATCACACCGCGATCGTTTAGCGACGAAAGTGGATCAAGTGACAACATGCCGGCTGCCGATTGCGACACGCAGCGGAACGTCCCGACCAAGTTGACCTGGATGATCCGCTCGAACTCGCTCGACGGGAAGAACTTAGTGCTGCCATCCTCTTTCGACCGGCTGGCCGTCTTGATCGCGACACCGATTCCGGCGCAACAGACCAATATACGTTCCTGCCCATGCGCTGCGCGCGCCGCGGCGAAGCCTGCTGCGACACTATCGTCCTTCGTCACGTCGATTTTGCAGAAGAGGCCGCCGACCTCGTCGGCAAGTGCTTGCCCCTTGTCTTCCTGCAAGTCGAAGATCGTAACCTTCGCGCCCTTCGCCGCCAGTGCCCGCACCGTTGCCTCGCCAAGGCCGGACGCACCCCCGGTCACGATTGCGGCGATGTTTTCGTTAAGCTGCATGATATCCCCGCTAATAATTGTCGGCCGCGCCTCAGGCTGCGATCCGCTCGATGATGATTGCAGGGGCCATGCCGCCGGCCGCGCACATCGTGACTAAGCCGTAGCGACCGCCAGTGCGCTCCAGTTCGTCAAGCACCGTGCCGATCAGGATAGCTCCGGTGGCACCGATCGGATGGCCCAGGGCGATCGAGCCGCCATTGACGTTCACCTTTGCACGATCGAGCTTCAGGTCGCGGATGAACTTCTCGGCCACCACCGCGAATGCCTCATTGATCTCCCACAGGTCAATATCGTCCTTGGTCAAGCCCGCCCGCGCCAGCACCTTACGCGCCGCCGGCACCGGTGCATTGAGCATCAAGGTCGGATCGTCGCCCATGTTCGCCGTCGCGACGATCCGCGCACGCGGCTTCAAGCCATGCGCTTCGGCATAGTCACGGGACGTGACCAACACCGCAGCGGCACCGTCCACTACCCCGGACGAGTTTCCTGCATGATGGACAGGCTCAATCTTAAGATCGGGATAGCGGCGGGTAATCTGCCCGCGGAACGTCGCACCGCTCTCATCATACGGATAGTCTGCAAGTCCAGCAAAGGCCGGCTTGAGCTGAGCGAGCCCCTCGGCCGTCGTCTCCGGCCGCGGGTACTCGTCCTTAGCCAGCAGCACCTTTCCATCGCCATCAGTTACCGGCACGATCGACTTGTCGAAACGCCCCTCGGCGATCGCTGCGGCCGCCCTGCGCTGGCTCTCGAGTCCAAACGCGTCCAGTGCTTGGCGATCAATCTCTTCGAGCGAGGCGATAGCGTCTCCGCACACACCCTGATGTGATTGCGGATGCACGGTATCGAGCCGCTCGTTCATCGACCCCATCAGGGTTGGCGGCAGGCCGGCGGCGGCATCCTCCTGTGCCAGGGCCGACGTGTAACTCATCATTTCCGTCCCGCCGGCGATGACGACATCTTCCATGCCGCTCATGACCTGGGCCGCTGCCAGCGCCACGCTCGAAATGCCGCCGCCGCAGAACCGGTCGAGGGTCACGCCGCTGGCCGTGATTTCATAACCTGCATCAAGCGCTGCCATGCGGGCCAGATCGCCACCCTGCTTGCCACGCTGGCTAGAAGTTGACCAGATGATGTCGTCGACATCCGCCGTATTAAGCCGGTTCCGATCCGCGATGGCACGCAATACCGTCGCAGCCAGATGCTGCGGGTGCAACGCTGCCAGCGCACCCTTGCCAACTTTGCCGATTCCGCGGGGAGTACGGACGGCGTCAATGATGACCGCTTCAGCCATGCCAATTTTCGACCTCTACTATCTAACTAGTCGATCATTTAAGACGCGATATCGCCTTTGGCAACTGGTATTTCGGCGAGCACTGTGAAAGCGCCGCCCATGACAAATTCCCGGCGTCCATGATGGGGTTGCACAATATTATATGATCGATTAAACGACGCACGCGAGATAAAGGGCCGCCATCGAACGGGACGACGCATGCAGCAGCAGGAGAGGATTGCCAGCCGTTATGATCGGGACACTTCAGCCGGGACCATCGCCGCAGCGGTCGATCTGACCGGCAAACTGACTGTGATCACCGGTGGTTCGGTCGGCTTGGGTTTTGAGACGGCCAGAGTGCTGGCGCTGGCAGGCGCGAACGTGATCATCACCGGCAGGCGTGAGGCTGTCCTACGCGCGGCCGTTAACGAGTTGCAGAACTCCGGCGCGACCGCTCTCGGCGTGCCGGTGGACCTCATGTCGGTCGCGAGCGTGGATAGGTTCGCCGATGCGGTGCTCGCACTCGGCCGCCCTGTGGACCTGCTGATTGCAAATGCAGGCATCATGGCAGGACCGCAGCAGCTCTCGCCGGAGGGGATCGAATCCCAGTTCATGACGAACGTCGTGGGGCATGCCGTTCTGCTCAGCCGCCTGGCCAATGCGCTGGTCGCGGCGAAGAACGCCCGATATGTCTCGCTGAGTTCGCTCGCCCACCAACTTTCGCCGATCCGCTTCGATGACCTCAATTTCGAAGCTGGTACCTATGACGAATGGACCGCTTATGGGCAGTCCAAGACGGGATCGGCACTGCTTGCTGTGAAGGCAGCAAGAGCGTTGAGACAGCACGGCGTTGCTGCCCTAGCAGTACATCCCGGAATGATTACCACCGAACTAATCCGCTCGGTCACGCCCGAGTCGCGCGCCAAGCTTGGCCCTAACTCGGATCCCAAAAATCCCGAATACTGGCTGATGCGCAAGGACATTGCGCGCGGCGCCGCGACGACGGTGTACGCCGCGACGGATCCCAGCCTTGCAGGCAAAGGGCCGCTCTATCTCGAGGATAACCGCATCGCCGATGTCGTGAGCGCGCCGCGAGCAACACGCGATGGCGTCATGGCTCACGCGCTGGACCCCGAGGCTGCCGACCGCATGTGGCGGATGGTGGAGCAGATCGCCGGGCGCGCGCTGCCGCTGCCCTGATCGCCTGATCTAGCGGCGGCCATACGCGATCGGTGTCGAAACAGATTGAGGAAACGCAATGGATTTCGAGTTCAGCGACAAGGTCAAGCAGCTCCAGGCGAAACTGGCGGCGTTCATGGAGGAGCGGATCTTTCCGGCCGAACAGGAGGTTGGGGGGGTTTACGAGAATCATGCCAACCTATGGCAGGAATGGCCGGGGATGGAGGCATTGAAGGCGCACGCGCGAGCCGAGGGCCTGTGGAACCTGTTCCTGCCGCACGAATATGGCGCCTTCAGCCCCGGCCTGTCGAACCTCGAATATGCGCCACTCGCCGAAATGACGGGACGCGTGCCGTGGGCGAGCATCGTATTCAACTGCTCCGCGCCGGACACCGGAAATATGGAGGTGCTTGCCAAGTTCGGTACGCCGGAACAGCAGAAGCAGTGGCTCCAGCCGCTGCTCGACTGAAAGATTCGTTCTGCCTATGTGATGACCGAACCGCAGATCGCATCGTCCGACGCAACGAACATCGAACTCAGCATCCTGCCCGATGGCGACGATTATGTGTTGAACGGCCGCAAATGGTGGATTTCGAATTTCCGACATCCCGCCTGCCAGGTGCTGCTCGTCATGGGCAAGACCCTGGCTGAAAATCCACGTCATCAGCAGCATTCGACGATCATCGTGCCGCGCAACACGCCAGGCGTCGTGCATGTTCGCCAGCAAAGCGTGCTTGGGCGGTTGAATTCGCCCGGCGGCGAATCCGAACTTAGGTTTGATAATGTTCGCGTGCCGCGCGAAACCCTGATCCTGGGCGAGGGCCGCGGGTTTGAAATCGCGCAGGGACGTCTTGGGCCCGGACGCATCCTTCACTGCATGCGATCAATCGGTCAGGCGCAACGCGCGCTCGACATCATGGCGCGCCATGTCGAACATCGTGTGGCCTTTGGCCGAAAGCTGTCAGAACAGGCGGGCATCCGCCAGAATATCGCGGATTCATATTGCGAAATCGAACAGGCACGTTTGCTGACACTCAAGGCTGCAGACGCAATGGACCGTTACGGCAACAAGGTCGCCAAGGACCTGATCGCTGCGATCAAAGTCGTCGCGCCGCGGATGGCACAGCGGGTAATCGATCGTGCGGTTCAGGCATTGGGCGCGATGGGATTAAGCGACGATACGCCGATCGCGCGTCTCTTCGCCATCAACCGCATGGTGCGCATGGCGGATGGTCCGGACGAGGTGCACATGTCCCAGCTCGCCAAGCTGAAGATCAAGGAATATCTCGACATGCCCGTGCGTTAACGATGCTCAGGTACGACGGTTCGAACAATGCTAGGCGGGGGGGGGGCCGCCCCGGTCGGCATTGATCCACGTCAGCGCCCGTTCGAATAGCTTGTGGGCAAAGCCGTTCAGGCGGAGGCCGATCGCCATCAGCGCGAGCCCGGCTGAGCCAGTCGGCGATGTCGTCAATCCCGGGAAATTGCGTCACCCCGGGCCAGCATTCGAAGTTGGCGTAGGATTCCAGCTGCGCGCGCCACCGCGCGACCTGCCGCCCCAAAAAATTGTCTGGCTTTCCGAACCCTTCGAGACCGATCGCCTGTTAATCGAGATTGCCGAGGTCTGCCGCTGCCTCCGCCAACGCAAAGCCCATTCGGCGACGGATGTCCGGGCTGGCCGCATGGCGTGCGGGCAAGCCGGAAAAGGCGTCAAATCCGTCCATTGGCTCCATCAGGTAAAAGGCAGCGCCGAGCACGTCGGGATTGCTGCATGCCGCAATCAAGCCTGCGTGTGGCACCGATGTGCCCGCAAGCGCGCCAAGGACGCGCGCTTCGCGCCGCATTGTTTCGTTCGCTCGATCCCCACCGCTATGCGGAGGCTGCCGAAGCACATAGCTTCTACTGCCCCGCGAAAAGCGGAACAGCAGGTTTTGCGTTCCGCCGGTCAGCAGGCGGCAATTGGCGAAGGGCCCGGATTCAAGCCCTTGCGAGTCCATCCAGTTGGCAAGATCAGCAAGATCGAATGGCAGCCGTGGCTCTCTATCGTGAACAAACTCGGTTGCGTCCGAAGACTTGCCAGAAAGAGGTTCCGTCATTCCCAAGATGGGGTGTCTCACCCTGGCCGGTGCGCGTTTCAGTTCACCTGGCGATCATGGTCGGCCCAGTACGGCGCGCGTAGTTCGCGACGGAGGATCTTCCCTGCCGCGTTGCGTGGCAGCACTTCGACGACGTCGATCGATTTCGGCACCTTGTAGGCAGCGATCTGGGTGCGCGCCCAGGCCAGCACGGCCGGCCCGTCCAGCCGTCGCCCGGCGCGTAGCACAACGCAAGCTTTTACTGCCTCCCCCCATTTCACATCGGGAACACCTATGACGGCGACCTCAGCAAGATCGGGATGCCCCTGTAGCGCGCTTTCCACCTCGGCCGGATAGACATTCTCCCCGCCCGAAATGATCACGTCCTTGATCCGATCTTGGATGTAGATAAATCCATCAGCATCCATACGGGCGGCATCGCCGGTACGCAGCCATCGATCAGGAAACCTAGTTGCAGCTGTTTCGGCTGGTCGGCGCCAATAGCCCAGCATGTTGGCGTCGGAGCGGATCACGATCTCACCGACTTCTCCCATGGCTACCGGGGCACCGTCAGCGTCCACGATCCGGCATTCGACACCGGGCGCTGCCCGCCCCGCCGATCGCAGTCGCTCGGGGCGTGCGGTATCGTGATCGCTGGGCGGCAGGACGACGACGGCTCCCGTGGTTTCGGTCAAGCCGTAATATTGCAGGAATCCAGCATTCGGAATGACCGACATCGCGCGCTGCAATAGAGGCAGCGGCATCGGTGCCGCACCGTAGAGGATATAGGCCAACCGGGAAAAATCTGTGGCGGCGGCATCGGCATGATTGATTACCATTTGCAGAGCGGCAGGCACGAGGAAGATCCGCGTCACGCCAGCGCCGATCGCGGCCAGGGTACCCTCCGCCGAGAATTCGGGCTGAATGATCGCGGGAATGCCGGCCCCCAGCGCCATCGTGCCCATTCCTGTCCCACCGATGTGCGCGCAAGGCATACCGATGAGCAGCGCTTCGTCCTCGCGCCATTTGGCCCACGGCACGCCGGCGGTGATCGCAGGTTCGCGCAGGCAGAAGAGGTTGCGAGAACTCAGGACCGCGCCTTTCGGCGCCCCAGTAGTGCCGGACGTGTAGAGTTGCAGCACCGGCTCGTCGGGGGCCGCGCCTTCGAATTCACCCGCCCGGATCGCCGTCATCCACGCCCGGACCGTATCGGCAGCGACTACGATCACCCGCTGAAGCTTGTCCGACGTGATGGCATGCGCGGCTTCGATGAAGTCTGCCTCGGCAACGATGATCTTCGGCTCGACATCCTGCACGATAAACTGGACTTCGGCCGGTGTCAGTCGCCAGCCTACCGGGACGATGATCGCGCCGATCCAGTTCGCGGCATAGAGTAATTGAAAATACAGGTCAGCGTTCTTGCCGTACCAAATGACCCGGTCGCCGTGAGTGACGCCGCGGGCTGCCAAGGCTGCACCCAGTTTTCGCGTAAGAAGATCCAGCATCTCGTAGGTTATCACCCGGCCCTGGTCGATCATCGCTACGGTTGCTGGCCGCACGGCTGCCCAATGTCGAACGAACGTATGGATGCTCAGCATGACAGATCGGATCAGTACGGCGGACGGGCGTCTGTGTGATTCAGTCTGTTCATGCATCCTCCTGTTCAACCAGATGCTAGCAGAGGCACTGCCTCACTCGCAAACCCAGCTCCTTGCATTTATACATTAGTCATTTAATCGACTGCTGCAACCTTTGCTGACATGCTTGGATAGGCGGCGAATGACAAACGGTGATGGTCGCACTGGCGCACAGAAAGCTGTGGGCGCCTCAATCGCGAGCAAGCTAAATTTTTCGGGGAACACTGTGTTGGTCGTTGGCGGATCCAGCGGGATCGGCAACGGCATTGCCCAGGGATTTCGCGCCTGTGGTGCAACGGTGCACGTCTGGGGCACGCGGCCTTCCGCCGACGACTATCGCGGAATCGACGGTTCGGACCTCGGCGGCCTCAGTTATACGCAAGTCGATGTGTCCAGTGCCAACGCGATCGCCGCGGCGCCGTTGCCTGGGGGGCCGATCAACGTGCTCGTCCAGTCCCAAGGCGCGGTACGCTATCGCCGCCAGGAGTTTGAAATGGATGGCTGGCAGGAAGTCATCGACATCAACCTGAGCAGCATCATGCAGATTGCGATGCGATGCGAAGACGCAATCAAGGCCGCTGGCGGATCGATGATCATCGTAAGCTCAGTTGGTGCCTTCACAGGTCTTCACGGAAACCCGGCCTACGCCGCCTCTAAAGCGGGGGCGGTGAGCTTGGTCAAGACGTTCGCAAAGGCTTGGGCTGCCGATGGCGTGCGGGTCAACGGCCTCGCGCCAAGCCTGGTCGATACCAAAATGACCAAGGTGACGATGGACAATCCGGAACGGCGCGCGCGATCGTTGGCGGAGATCCCGCTAAACCGCTTCGGCACGATTGAGGAGATGGCGGGTGTCGCCCTGTTCCTCGCTTCCCCGCTTGCCGGCTATGTCACGGGGCAGACGGTCATCGCCGATGGCGGAATGACATGTTGAGCGGAATTGTGAAATGCGCGGCAACGCCCGCAGCGCGCTGAAGCCGACGCGCCCCGCTTCGCAATGACGGAGCCGGGACGTTATAGCGCGTCCCGCTGACGTTTGTGCTCTTTCCCGCCGTCGACGCTGGTCGGTCCGCCAACGCCACCGTGCTTACGATCGCCGCCGTCTGCTCGATCGCCGCGATCAGCCGGTGCGTCGCTACTGCTTCGTCGAAGCTGGCGCTGTTTGCGTGCCACGCCGCGCATCGGCAGCTAG
>NZ_CP102667.1 GCF_026427355.1 Sphingobium sp. JS3065 | reverse complement strand
CGTTTGTTGAAGCTTCCTTGCCTAGCTGGGGACCATCCGGGGGCGAGGCCAGCATGTTGGATATGCTGGCTTCTGCGCTCGCGATCGCATCGCGGATTTCATCGGCCTGTTCGCGCAGCGCCGCCAATTGGCGGTCGCGCGGCAAAATTGCCCTCAGCCAATTAGCGCGCTGCTCGATTTGAGCGATCTGTTCGGCAAAAAACTGAGCGTCGGATCTCATCCGATCAAGCTCAGCCTGCGCCACGCGTAGTTTGCGGTTCCAAGCGGAATCGCGCGCCTTCGCTCGCCTGACCTCGTCCCGGTCTTGCTTGGCTTTGCGCTTCCGCTCCTGATCTAGCGCCTTTTGCAAGGCATCGCGTTTCCTGATCCGCTCGGCCTCAGCCGCTTCATCACGCCTGCGCGCGATCAAAGCATCCAGCGCCGAACGATCGTGAATGTCTATGTTGTTGCAGACCCATCTGATCCTTCGGAATGCCTTGTCCTCGATTTGGCCGATGCGGCTTGGCGACACACCGACGATCTTTGCAGTCGCGGCAAGAGTGAGCGCGGGAGAGGGGCCAAGCCCGATCCGCAAGCGGACAACCTGTTGCTCATGCGGTTCCAGCATCGCGATCAACCGCTCGACGGTTCGATGGTCGGTGATCGGCCTCTCTACATCGCGCTTTGCAAGCCGAGCTGCGAACAGCTCCATGGCCGATTTCATCGCGTCGTCCTGACCGTCCATGCAGGGTTTGAACCTCGCTCGTCCAAATATGGCGCACAATCTATACCATCTGCGCTAGGCGCGAAAGCCATGGCGCAATTAGTTGCTTGAGCAACCCTATTGCGCCATGCTGCCTGTGCCGACATTCTGCGCCTAGCGAGAAGGACGCGAACACGATGCCAACCATATACCTGAAACGAACATCGCCGTTGATGACCCAGCTCGGGGCCAACATTGCGCGCGAACTAAAGAAGCTAGGCATAACTCAAGGGGAGTTGTCCGAACGCTCGGGCGTTGCGGCGTCGCATATTTCATACATGGTTCGGGGACAAGGCAATCCCACGCTTGATACCTTGGAGAGCCTTGCCGGTGTTTTCAGATTATCGGTTGTCGAATTATTGGCAGAGGATAGCATTTCAGACGATCAGTCCTGAAAGGCTGTCGCTTTTTTTGATTGGAATGATCTATGTCCAGTAACCCGCCCCCCGAATTTGACCGTCTGCCACAAGATGCGCCACTGGTGCGGGCAATGGGTGGAGCGCTCTCGATCTTTGCCACCCTGCTTGCGCGCCAAGGCATTGTCGAGACGGAAGAGGTCGCAAACTTGCTGGGTATCTATGCGGTCGCGACAAGCGAAGTCGATAATGAAGAGGGCATGATTTTGGGATGCTGGGCAGCTATGATCCGCGACGTAGCGGAGCAACAGCGCAAAGCTGCTCGCGGCTAACCCTGGCGCGTATGGCGCCCCCCGTGCGTCGCCTCGATCTGCTGGGCCAGCTCGGCCAGGTGATCGGAATCAAGTAGATCCTCTGCGGCAAGATCGACCGCGAAAAACTCGCGTTCGCTGGGAGGTGCTCGATCGGCAGCGAAAGCGGCCAGATAGGGCCGCGCCTCGACCGTGGCGATCCAGCGCCAGAAAGCATTGCCCTGGCCGAATACACCGCTCTCGAACATATCCAACCGTGCTTGTGCGAAGTCGATCAATTTGCGCCTCCTGACAATCGGGCGGTTCGGCAAAAAAAGGGAGGCCGAAGCCTCCCTTTGTCTTACTGGAACAGTTTGATGAAAGCGGGCGCAAGGCCGATGACTGCGAGGACGAAACCGACGCTGCCGATGACCCAAGTTTGTGCCGTCAGCTTGCTTTCGATTCCCTTGTTCGCCTCCTGAACCTTCACGGCGATATACTCCTCAATAGCCTCTACAACTTCCGCTGCGGCGTCGTCGGACAGATTAGCCGCTTTCAGTGCTCTAAACAATTTGATGTGCATCCGGTTCTCCTTCTCGTTGGTGACGGGAGACACCCGGCATGGGCACCGGCGCCGGCTGTCAGGGACCGCGAAGCGGCCGCGTCAGCGGGCGGTGGGGGAGCCGATTTGCGCAGCAAATTGGGGGAACCGCCGATCCTTGAAAGCTGGCGCGCACCCATGCCAAAATGCCTCGACACACAGAGAGAAGAGATTGCGGGGGGCGGGGTTCGATGCCCCGCCCCCCGCTCCATGTAGCACCGAGATCATCGGTTTTGCCCAACGGGCGAAAAGGGGCGGGCCATGCCCGCCCCTCCGGCGTCAGCCGGACTGACCGCGCTTCGCCTTGGCCTCAAGGACAAGGGCGACAAGCTGCGGGTCGAAACACTCGCCGCGCTCAATGTTGCGGATGCCGGGACCGTCCAGCACATCATTGATGCGATCCGCAATGATCTGCGCCAGCTCGTCGGACACAGCCTCAATGTCGGCGCTCGTTTTGCCGATGAACATCGGATCTTTCGGCCACATGCTTTCGGCCTCAAAATGGTCCTTATCGTTGACCGCATTTCTCAGGGCGTCGATCGCAGCATTTCCAAGCGCGCGCTCGAAAGCCAGCTGGGCGAACAGACGATGAGACATAACAACCTCCTTGTTGCCGGAATTGGCAAGGCCAAGGGGAGGGTCGCGCCGGGTCGGGTCAGGGACCGCGAAGCGGCCGCGCTAGCGGGCGGTGGGGGAGCCGATTTGCGTAGCAAATTGGGGGGACCGCCGATCCTTGATGCGGCCTGGTGCGTCCCTCATGCTAGGAAGACACTGACGGGGGGATTTAACAAATCAACGCCTGCCCGAAGGGCAGACCGCTACCTTGGGGCTTCCCTCGCCCGCACCATGGCGCTGTATTCCAGCAGTGCTTGCCGGACATTCTCATCATCGGTGACGGTAAGGGCATGGCTGGTTGCGGACGCATGATCCGTCCGCATTTCAAGCCACGAGATACGCGCTGCATCTGGCTTCTGACGGTCCTGTTCCAGTGCGATTTGTTCGCTGTAACCGGCGATCACGTCATTGATCGCCTCAAGCGCTGCCTCATAGGCAATGGCCTGATCTTGCGTCCACAAGGGTTCTTTGGGGGCGTCCATAGTCACAGGTCGATTTACGGTCTCAAACCGCCTGACGGCAAGCTGCACTCCATCACCATTTTTGAGCGAGCCAAGCGAGTTGCTGGCCGATTCCAAGCCCTTCCATCGGCGCGGATGCGCGCCGCTCGATTTGCGGCCACAAAGGATCGCGATAGTGCCGGCCTGCGAGAACGATCAGCGGCGCGGCGGCATCAATCTGATCGGCCATCGCCTCGATCACGCGCACGCCCCAAAGGCGGCGCGCGCTTGCCTTCATCGCGCCTAGCGTCTCGTCATAAGGCGCGATCACGGTTTCCGGCGCGATCAGGCCATGCTTTGCGGACAGGATGAACCATTGCCCTTCCTGCCGTTCGACATAGGCGCGAGCCTTCCGAAACCATGGCGATGCGTAAAGATCGCGAGCCGGGGCGGGGCGGTCCAGCTTCGCGGCAACGCAAGCGACAAGGAAAACCGGAGCCGGGGACGGGGCCGGGTTGATGGCAGGCAAAGGGGCGGACTCAAGATCAGCAATGACGGTGCAGCGGCCCCATTTCTGCAACTGGCGCTGCCAGCCTTTCGGTGGTCCCTTGCGCTCGGCAACATGGGAAAGGGTCGGGCCTCCGAACAGGTCGGGTTGTTCCCCGATGCGTTGCACCGGGGGAACGTAGCGGGGTTCTCGGATGCAATGGCGCGCCATGCTCGATCCCCTCAAAAGGCGAAAGCGGTCTGGCCGCTCGCCTCGGTGAAGCTGGCGCTATCGCCTGCGGCGTAGCGGTCGCGGCCCTTGGGGGACCATTGCAGGAAACCGGCACGGTCATAGGAAAACCAACCGTCCTCGATCCCGACGATGAAGGCCCATGCCTCATCCTCGGCGCAGATGCCGTGAGCGTTGATCGCCCAATATTCGGCGCTGCGGTCTTGCTTGCACGGGGACGGGGCGGAAAGGCTTAGGATCAGCGCGGCGCGGTCGGTCGGCTCGGTGGCATCCATCGCGCGCATGATCTGGCGGGCCTCGGCGGTGTTGATATGACCGCTCGCCCTCTTGTCCTCATGGTGCGAGTAGCGAAGGCCATAGGCAACGGCCTTGAAGATGTTGCGTGGTTCGGTGAACTCCTGCGTTTCGAGCAATTCGCGCCATTTCCCGGCGCTGATAAGGTCCACCGCATGATGCCAGAGCGAATGAGCGCGGTTGCTGTAGCCGTGGCGGTTCGTCACGCCATCGCGGGCGATCTCGATCCCTAGCGCGCGCTCGACGTGCTGCACGAAAGGATGGGCGGCAAGCAAAGGATGGCGAAGGCCGATCTTGCGCGGCTCGTCCTGCTCTGCGCGGATAACCTCGATGGGGAATTGGAACAGGCGCGACGGCAGATTCCACGGTGCGGAAAGGGGAAAGTCGCGGGGCACATCAAGCGCCCCGTTAATGTCCAGCAGAAAGCCGCTTGTCGCGAAGCCTGCGGCAATGATCTGGTCGCCCAGCTCGTCGGCCTGCGCCGTGCGGATCGCGGGGGCAGCGCTCATGCGCTCAACTCCGCATAGGTGGCGCTGCATTCGTAGCGGATCGCATCGCCATCCCACATAGGACCGCAAATGCCCTTGAATTTCGGTGCGCCCTGCAACTCAAGCCGCTGGCTCGGATTGCTGTTGTAACCGCTGCATTGAAACCCCTCGACCGCTGCCCGGTTGACGATGGTTTCAAAGGTCGCGCCCTCGATCTCGATCCGGTCAAAGTCCTGCTCGGTCTGGCGGTAGATACGGATTTTCATGGGCTTTCCCTTCCTAATTGAGCCGAAGGCGATGACGGGTCATCGACTTCTGCCGAAAGCGGGCGACGCTGGGCCGGGGAATGCCGCAAACGGGGCCGATCAGGGGGGAGGGGGATCACCCGTCCTGCACGGAGCGTAGCGAAGGAAGGGCGGGGAAACCCGCCTGATCGCCAAGCGGAGCCGCGCAGCGGCGGAGACGGTCTAGCCCTTGCGGCAGGGGGCAGGAACAGGCCCCAAAACGCGCCAGATCAGCGCGGCGGCTTGCCGCCTCAATCTGCGCCAGGACAGGCGGTGGCAGCTGCCACCGCCTGCACCGATCAACCCGGCTTGCGGATCGCAAGCAAAACGGTGTTCACGTTGGTTCCAGCGTGGGCGAAAGAACCGGGGGGAAGGTCGATCCATTTACGACCGTGAAAATAGATCGCCTCGCAACCGGCGATCATGCGGTGTAGCGCCTTGTGGCGCTGATCCTCGCCATACTCTGCCCGCGCGCTCATGATCGCCACCAGCACGCCTCCCGGTTTGAGAAAGGCGAGGGCATGGCGCACATGGTCACAGTCGCGGCCTCGATCAAAAGGCGGGTTCATTATCACTGCGTCGAACGGTGCATAATGGGCCGGGTCCAGTGCGAGAAAGTCGCCCTCGATCGCATCGGCAAAGCCATGGATTACCCGTAGCTCATGGGCGAAGCCGGGTTGCAGCTCCACGCAAGTTACATCGGCACCGGCGTTGCGTGCGGCCGAAGCGAGCGCGGCCTTTCCCGCGCTAGGCTCTAGAACGCGCTGGCCTTTGCTGATTCTCGCATGTTCGATGACCTGGGCGGCGATCTCCGGAGAAGTCATGAACGCGCCGAAATTCTTGGCGGGCGTGATATGATAGGCCGGGGCCGCTTCTGCCTCGGTCGTCTCATAGCCGTCACCGATAGCCTCGCCGTAATATTCCGCGAGCAACAGATTCACACTCTGCAAAAGGTCGTCACGCTCGAACCATATGTGCAGATTGCCATTCTTGAAGACGCGAACTCGGAAATAGTCGCCCTCGATCACCGTTGGCAGCGATCCGCGCACGCGCGCAGCATCGGCAACTTGTGAGGCGATGCTGTGGCCCTCTGAAACAGGGGGCTTTTCGTCCAGTTCCAGAAAGACGCGCTCCACGTCCCGCAACGTGTCGCGGCGCTCGTATCGGTCCCATGATCCCCATTCGTTCAAGGCGCGGTCGATGATGAGACGCGCGCCGATCTTGAAACCGTTGTGCGAGCGAAAGCGGCGATCCAGCTTGGCGAAGACGTTGGCGATGCCGCGCAAATAGAGGTCGCGCCGGTTGGTCCAGATATTTCCGAAAGTCGCGGCGCAGTTGTCGGGCGTGAACGGCACGGGATCATCGCGCAAGCCGTCATGAAACTCCTTTCGGGCCTGCTGGTCTAGCAGCTGGTCGAAACCCAGCTGCTCCATGAGGGCCGCCCAGCACCGGCGGTCCATCGTGTGCGTCAAGACGCGCTCGAAATTGTCGCGTGCGTCGATGGTCTGGCGCGCTCCCGTCTCCTTGTCGCGCTGGTCGATAGGCTGCGACTGGATGAAAGCGCGAGTCAACGTGTCCTCGGTCCAGTCGCGGCCACATGACAGCGATAGTGGGCCGCCAAGGGTCAGGCGCGCCGCCTCGTCGCGGGTTGCATGGTAGGTGTCATAGAGGCCGAGCCAAAGGGCTATGGCCTTGTCTCGGCCGTCGCAAATATCCGCAATCTGCGCGGGCGTCATAAGCTCCTGGCCCATGCTCACGCCCCCCCGAGGATAAGAGCACCAAAGCCGAAGCCCTCGGCGGCGTCCTCGATGGTGGTCACAAGGCCGTCAAAATCTTCATCCGGTCCTAGTAGGTCGGCAATCTCGATGACGGCGGGAAGGTCAGCGCCATGATTTTCGGCAAGGTCTTTGATGTAGCCGAAGCGGTCAAAATTGCCCTCTTCCTCATAGCGAGCGAGCGGAATGGTGCGTGCGGCGTTGATCCGAAGAATCGTTGCCAACGGAATGTCGGTCATGTGCTGTTTTCCCTGCCTAGAATGGAGCCGAAGGCGATGACGGGTCATCGACTTCTGCCCAGCGGCGAGCAGGGCCGGGGAATGCCGCAAATCAGGGCCGATCAGGGGGGAGGGGGATCACCCGTCCTGCACGGAGCGTAGCGAAGGAAGGGCGGGGAAACCCGCCTGATCGCCAAGCGAGGCCGCACAGCGGCCGAGACGGTCCAGCCCTTGCGGCAGGGGGCAGGAACAGGCCCCAAAGTCGAACAGCGGACGCGGCGGCATTGCCGCCTCAATCTAGGGAAAAGCGCCCGCCAGGTCATAGCATAGCGGTGACCTAGAGGACGCTGCGGCATGTCGCCGGCGACATGCCCAACGGATAGCGCCGGAAGCATCCGAGCAATCGGATCCTCCGTCATTTTAATTGCCCGAGCGGTTGCGCGACACGTCCGCATAAGGCTTGCGGCGGCACTGGCTGCACCGAAGCCGCGCGATCAGCTCGTAAATGCGGGTATCGAAAGAAATGCGGCGCGAGCGGGCGAAGTCGCCCAGCGGGGCGACAACGCGGCGACCGCAAGCGCAATAGATGCGCAGATAGCAGCCTTGCCGATACCAGATAGGATCAATGGGCTTGGGGCGGTTGTAGTTCGCGGCCATTGGGCGCTTATGCGCCAAAGGGAACAGACGGGGAACACCTCGCGCGCGCGTCGGTTATTGGATTGGCAAGGGAAAAGGGCTATATAGGCAATGCTTCGTGTGCTGATTCATTTCACGCACCTACCTGAACCCGCCGTGCTGTCACACGGCGGGTTCAAACATTTAGGGCGGGCGGCCCTGTCAGACCACCCGCCCCGCTAGATCAGCCCTTATCGGACTTCCCCAGCTTCACAATTGCGATCACGAGCGCGACGGCTGCGATCGTCAATTGAGCTGCTTCATATGCTGTCAAATCACATCACCTCCTTTGAGCGAGAGGATTTGCGAAGGGCCGCTGTCACAGTCCCTCGCCCTCGCTCGATGGGGGCTATACAACGGATTGGCGAGAATGCGCGCGAAACGCGCTTCACATTTTCGTGAAGCCGTTGGATGATCGCCGGCGACCGTTGATGAAAAGGGGAAGCTATGGGCCTCGTATCGCAGGTTAGCGCCGATGACCGGGAAAGTGCATGGCGAATAATCCGTCATCGCGAAATCATGGAACGACTGATTCCGCTTTGGGCTGTGCTTGGCGTTGCGCTGGTGCTGATGGGCGTGGACCTGGGCGGGCGTCTGCTGTGGACGCTGCCAATGATCGGATATGTCTTTGGGGTGATGGCGGTCGATCACGGCCCTGATTACCGCGCCGCGAATTATTGGGTGCCGGTCCTGGGAAGCCAAGCGGCGGCGCTGCTGCCTCTCATCGCCAGATTCTAGATCTCTCTGGAGCGGTGGCAGCTGCCACCGCTCCACGCGCGTCAAGCTCTGGCCTCGAAGCGGGCGATCAGCTGTTCCGCTACGGAAGTAATTTCGGCGGGGTCGGCGGTTTGAGTGCAATCGCCGCCTACAACAGCGCCGAGCGTGCCGCCGTCCAGTTGGACAACGTGGACACGCCACACGTCGCGCCGGAGTTCGTATTGATCGGGAAGCGGCCTCTGCATGATTTCATGAAACACCAGGTCAACCCATTGGCGCGCGTCCGGATCAGAAGACGCATCGGCGTAGTCGGTGCGGCTCGCTATGACGCTGTATCGGTCGCCTAGCATGAATTGGCGTTCGCGCGCGCGTCGGTCCTGCTCGATCCGCGTCACGCGATCTTTTTCCGCCCGCTTCATGGCCTGTTTCATCCGAACATCGTCGGCGCTGCGCGTCAGCGCCGCCATGATGTTGAGGACGCGCGCGGGCATATAATGCCCCGCGCGCTCGGCCGCCTCGATCACAAATTGCAAATCGCTGATCTCGGTGGGGGAGAGGGTGACGCGAACGGCGCTCGCCGTGTTGCTGATTTTCATGGCTGCGGCTCCGGCTCTTCCTTCGCCTTGTAGGCGGCAAGGCCGATCCACGATCCGTTATCGCCGCGAAACTGGCGCACAACATCGCCACCGTCCCAATGGCCGGTGAAGATGCCGCGCCGGTTGATGCCGCCGACGGGGCGCGTGCGCGCCGCCAGAAGGCGGGCGCGGCGCGTGTCTCGATCTAGGTGGCGCATGGGTTGCATGGTCAATCCTTCCTATTCGCTGGCGGTGTCGAGTTGCGTGCCGATCTCGTCGGCGTCGAAGTCTTCAAGGGCTGAAATCGCGCTTTCCAGTTCGGAAACTGCGGCGTCCATCGCCTGCGCGCGTTCGCTGTCCTCAAGACTGGGTGGCAGATTTTCGCGGGCGGCCTGCTCGTCATCCTTGACGGTTTCGAGCATGTCGCGCGCCTCATCCAACAGGGCCTTGCCCTTGTCGATCAGCACGCGGGCGGCGGCGATCTGCTTGCGGCGTTCGCGGTTCATGCCTCTGCCCTCACGTCGCCGCTGTCGATCTGGAAGCCTGCGCGGGCCAGCTCGTCACAAAGGGCGCGCTGCCGATCCTCGCGGGTGCCGCTGGTGGCGATGTAGCTGCACCGGCCATCGTGGAAGGCGAAGCCTGCGCGTTTCAGGCATCCGCGAAACCGCTGGTGGGTGCGGTCGCTCCAATCCAGTGTGCCCGCATAGTTGCGGAAGGCGGCGACAGCGCAGACGGAACCGTAATTCTCATCACGCCAGCTAAGCTCGATCACGGGGGGCGATTTGGTCATGGTGGCCTCCCTCAATATTCGCTGGTTAGGAGAATGGTGAGCACGCGGGTTGTGGCATCGGGATTCCATGGTTCGGCGCTGCCAAATTCAAGATCGCGGTCGTAATAGTCGAACTTCCACATGACCGAGAGGGCTGGGCGCGTGCTGTCGTCAGTCCAGCGGGTATGCCATTGGCCGATCACATCGCGATAAAGGAAACCGGCGTCATGCTCGCCGTGAGGATCGTTGTCGGGTGTGAAATCCTCAAAGCCCTCGATCATCTTGAGAATGTCGGACTGCGTATTCTCGTCCAGCGCCGCGATGCCTTGCGTAATCACGGTGCGACAAGTCACGCCCATCGTTGGCCCAGTCGGCCCGAAGCTGCGATTTTGGCCAGGTTGAAGAACGAACACTGAACGCTTGATTGATTCTACCAGGACCGTTGCTGACCACCGACCTCGTAGATATCGGCTTCCATGGAGCAATTGTAGCTCTCTGCGATGTTGAACATCTCGGAGAGGAGGCTTTGGATTTCCTCATCAAGGGAAATGCCATCCGGATCGGGGTCATAGGCGACGGTCAGTTTGTAAGTAAGCGCCGACGGAAGGCGGCCTTGTTGCCGGCACCGGAATAGGAAAGCTCGCGGCCTTTGAGGAGGCGTGAGCATGGACATCGAGCAGTCAAACGAGATGGGGTGGTTGCCGCCCTCCCCAGACGGCACTGAGATGTGCCAGGATAGTGGAATTAGGACCACTGAGCGGAAAGGACGGCAATCGTGTCAAAAGATACAATGATCGGCGTGGACTTGGCAAAGTCCGTGTTTCAGCTTCATGCAGCGTCAATGACAGGCGAACCCAAGTTTCGGAAAAAGCTTCCGCGTTCAGCCTTCGCCGCATTTATGGCAGCGCAACCGTCGGCGGTGATCGTGATGGAAGCATGTGGCAGTGCGCATTATTGGGCCCGGGAAATGATCCGGCTTGGCCACGAGGTCAAACTTATCGCACCACACTATGTTAAGCCGTTCGTGAAGCGACAGAAAAATGATGCCGCTGACGCTGAAGCGATCGTAATTGCGGCTCAACGACCAGAGATGCGGTTTGTTGATCCAAAGTCGGAAGAGCAGCAAAGCAGGGCGATTCTATTTCGCGGAAGAGAACGGCTGGTTCATCAACGCACGGAACTGGTCAATGCCGTAAGGGCGGCGCTCTATGAATATGGTCATGTTGTCCCCCAAGGCATAAATCAGCTCTGCAGGATTGCGGACATTCTTGATGAGCTTAACAGCGATTTGCCCGTTTTGATGCGGGAGGAATGCCGAGATCTATTGGCACAGATCGCTGAGAAAACTGAGCGTATCAATATACGGACAAAGAAGATCAAAGCGCTGGCGGCTGAAACTGACGCGGCCAAGCGGCTACAGACGATTCCGGGAGTTGGCCCTTTAACAGCCTTAGCGGTCGAGGCCTTCGCCCCATCAATGGAGAGCTTCCGATGCGGGCGGGACTTCGCGGCCTGGCTCGGTCTTGTCCCGCGACAATTCTCCTCGGGCGGAAAGGAGCGCCTTGGACGTATTTCGAAAGCGGGTCAGGCCGATATCCGCAGACTGCTTATCATAGGTGCAATGTCCCGTCTGAATTGGATGGGTCGAAGATCGATTCCAGAAAATTCCTGGCTCGCAGATATGCTTGCCAGGAAACCGAGAATGCTTGTGGCAATTGCCCTCGCCAACAAGATGGCCAGAACGATTTGGGCCCTGATAAAAAATGGTAATGAATACAGAATTCCGGCGCAGGCAGCAGTTGCATGATCGGCATGCCAACAAGCTTACCTAACGTCGGATGATGGGGGTGTGAGAAGGCGACGACCCGAATGGGCGAAATGAGCGAACAGATCTGGTTCGGGAAAACCAGTTACGAGGCGTGAGCATCCCAGCTCGAAAACGAGATTTGGACTCGAACCGCAGATCACCATACCGGCCAGCGGCTTCTGAAACGCCGCAACCAAAGGCCTGACAGAAGACCGCACTCGATCACTCGCTCTTCGGATCAGAAACTTCTTGCATCACGGGCGGCAACCACAGAAGCCTCGTATGAGCAGTCGCGGGGACGGCGGAGTGCTTGTACAGGTGGAGCGGCGTCGGAACTGGAGCGACGAGGAGAAGCTGGCGATCCTAAAGGAGACGACGGTGCCGGGCGTTGTCATATCGGCCGTAGCGCGGCGGCATGGGATAGGCACGGGTCAGCTCTACACCTGGCGCAAGCAACTGCTCCGGGGAGCGATGGCAGGCTTCGTACCTGTCGAACTGGCAGCATCATCGCCGTCGGCCAAAGCCCGAGAAGCTGGACGGATCGAGGTTCGCGGACGGTGCGGCCTGACGGTGTCGGTGGATGGCGAAGTTGATCGGACCGCCCTGAAACAGGTGCTCGATGTCCTGCGGGAGCTGGATCATTGAGCCTGGCGTTCCCGCCTTCGACGAAGGTCTACCTGTCGCTGGCGCCGTGCGACATGCGCAAGGGCTTTGACGGGCTCTCGGCGCAGGTGCGCAATATCCTTCAGCTGGATCCCTTCTCGGGGGCGGTGTTCCTGTTCCGCGGGAGGAGGGGCGACAGGCTGAAGGCCTTGGTCTGGGACGGCTCAGGGCTATGCCTGTATGCGAAGCGTCTTGAGCGCGGAAAGTTTGTTTGGCCACGTGCCCATGAGGGTGCGCTGCGGCTGTCGGCAGCCCAGCTTGCGATGTTGCTCGAAGGCCTGAACTGGAAGCAGGCGATCGTCCACGACGAGGTCATCACGCCGAGCCTCGCATAGCCAAAAAGATCAGGAAAACCGCTATTTTATGTAGGCTTTGCCGTCGGCTTCCGCTATTATCTGCGGCATGCGGTTCGCCCTTGATCGCCTTCCCACAGACCCGGTTCTCCTGCAGAAAATGCTGCTGGAGATGGCCGATGTCATGGAGCAGGAACGGGCCGAACTGACGGCGGCGCAAGCCACGGTCAAAGCCCAGACCTTGCGGATCGAAAAGCTCGAACATCGTGTCGCGCGGCTGCTGCGCGTCCAGTTCGGCCGCAGCTCCGAGAAAATGGATATCGCCCAGTTGCGGCTGATGTTCGAGGAGGTCGAGGCACCGGAACCCGCCAACGATGAGGTGCCGGCGCCGCCTGTGGCGAAATCGGCTCGCAAACCCGGCGGCCGCGTTCCGCTTCCTGCGCACTTCCCGCGTCAGACAATCGATCATCAGCCCAGCCCGTGCAGTGGCGGTTGTAACGGACCCTCAGTCCAGATCGACGAGGCCGTCACTGAGGTTCTCGATTATGTCCCGGCGCGCTTCCGCGTCATCCGCCATGTCCGGCCCAGGCTGGTGTGCCGGTCCTGCGAGCAAATCCGCCAGGGGCTCTGTTGCAAAGATTGGCGGCAGTCAGAGGTAGGCTGTCGCTCTGCGCCGATCAGGCGGCTGCTGCGAAATGGTGGTTGAGCATGCCCATGGCCTCCGTCAGCGCCGAGGGCCCAATGCCAAAAGCTCTCTCCACAAGGCGCACCTCGCCCCTGATGCCGGGCTGCAGGCACCAGGGGCGAGCCTGTCCTTTGCGCAGGGCTCGCATGACTTCGAATCCCTTGATCGTGGCATAGGCCGTGGGGATCGATTTGAAACCGCGCACCGGCTGGCTCTGTTGCAAAAATCGTGAAGCTTGAGCATGCTTGGCGGAGATTGGACGGACGGAACGATGACGGATTTCAAGTGGCGCCATTTCCAGGGTGATGTGATCCTGTGGGCGGTGCGCTGGTATTGTCGCTATCCGATCAGCTATCGCGACCTTGAGGAAATGCTGGCGGAACGCGGCATTTCGGTCGACCATACGACGATCTATCGCTGGGTCCAGTGCTACGCCCCGGAGATGGAGAAGCGGCTGCGCTGGTTCTGGCGGCGTGGCTTTGATCCGAGCTGGCGCCTGGATGAAACCTACGTCAAGGTGCGGGGCAAGTGGACCTACCTGTACCGGGCAGTCGACAAGCGGGGCGACACGATCGATTTCTACCTGTCGCCGACCCGCAGCGCCAAGGCAGCGAAGCGGTTCCTGGGCAAGGCCCTGCGAGGCCTGAAGCACTGGGAAAAGCCTGCCACGCTCAATACCGACAAAGCGCCGAGCTATGGTGCAGCGATCACCGAATTGAAGCGCGAAGGAAAGCTGGACCGGGAGACGGCCCACCGGCAGGTGAAGTATCTCAATAACGTGATCGAGGCCGATCACGGAAAGCTCAAGATACTGATCAAGCCGGTGCGCGGTTTCAAATCGATCCCCACGGCCTATGCCACGATCAAGGGATTCGAAGTCATGCGAGCCCTGCGCAAAGGACAGGCTCGCCCCTGGTGCCTGCAGCCCGGCATCAGGGGCGAGGTGCGCCTTGTGGAGAGAGCTTTTGGCATTGGGCCCTCGGCGCTGACGGAGGCCATGGGCATGCTCAACCACCATTTCGCAGCAGCCGCCTGATCGGCGCAGAGCGACAGCCTACCTCTGACTGCCGCCAATCTTTGCAACAGAGCCCGGAAAGCAGGCTTGGCAGCATGCGCCGGTAATGATTGGCCCAGGAACCACGCATCACCTTGTAGATGCGCCGGTCCAGAGCGCCCTTCGCATGGCTCTCCTTGACGATCGCCGCCAGCTTGGCCTTACCGGCGATCGGGAAAATGACATCGCAGATGCGCCCCGATGGTTCATTGATCGAGGCGCTGGCGATCTCGACCAGCAGGCGCTCCTTTCCATAGACCCGCTCGATGTCTTTCGCGATATCGCCCACCACCTTGCGTTTCGAGCGCGTTCCGATCTTGTGAACGGTTTCGATCAGCAGGTCGATCATCGCGTCAGTGAGTTGCGCCTCCCGCGACATTAGATAAATCGCATAAAGGCCGAGCTGTCGCGCCGGCGCATGCCGGCGCATCTCCGAGGCCTTTTCACCGGCAACGCGGCGAACAATCTGATCGACCCATGGCTTGCCCGTAGCCGTCAGGAGATCATGGGGAAGATCAAGTCTCTGGATAAAGGCGAGTTTCTCGGTCACGTCGAGAATGTTGTCGAGCGTTGCCTGTCCGGCGTCACCCTTCATCCTGTTGAATCCGGTCGAGCTGTCCGGATCGGCAAGCGAGGCTTCCAATAACGCCACCGCATCTGACGAAAGCCGATCACTGGCTCCGATCAGCCAGGTGTCCAGATAATCTTGCCGTTGTGAGCGAACGACACGTTCAAGCTCCTTGCGCGACGGCCCATAAATACGCCGGTCCCGGCACCACAGGAAAACATGCTCAAGCATGGCATTGATCGACTGGCCGCCCGGGCACAGCTCGCCAGCAATCCATTCCGTCAATTGCGCGCGATCCACCCGCTTCATGCGGTGATATCCAAGATGGATCAGGATCTCCGCACAATGCCGTCGTGCTGTCCGACTGGAAAAGTCATAACCGGCTATCTCGCCAGCCTCGACACCGAGTTGCTCGGCCAGATACGAGAGGCCATCGGTAGGGATTGAGCCGGGATCGATCGCGAAAAACCCCAGGGAAGCGAAGAATTTCAGCTGTGCGGCGAGGCCAAGGCGCGTCAGGGCCGGCTTCGAATTTACAAAATCAATATCGGCAAAGCTCAGGCTCCATCGTCCGATCAAATCCCCGCCCGGAATACTCCGATCCATCAACCCACTCCCTATGATGGAGCGAACTGTCCTCTTCTATGATTTCCATCGTCAATACCGAATGCCACGTTCCCAAAACGTTCTCCGACTTGGCCAAAATCGCAGCTTGGGGCCGACTGGGCCTCGTTCGCCGCGCAATGTCGTTCAGCGCCGCAACGGTGGCGATCTGGTCAGTTGTCGCTTCCATTTTCCTCACTCCTTTAGGCGAAGCCGCTGCCTGCGGCCTGCGGCTCTGACCCGCTGGCGAAGCGCGGGATGGGGAGGGGGGAGCAAAATCGATGGGAGTGGTGCGGGCGGCGCGACTAGGGAGGCCCCGGCGCGCGCGAGCGCGCCGGAACTGGCCGAACTTGTCGGGCAACCCGGTCCTGTCGATTATGCTTCGGGAACGAAAGGGCGGGTGCCCTTGGTGTTCCCCCGGTGGCAGCTGCCACCACTGACGGAGCGCGGCCCTGGGCCGCTCGATCCTATGTGGCAGCTGACAGACTACGAAGCGTGCGGCCCTGGCCGCTCATTTTCAGCGCTCGCGGTCCTTTGATTTCTCGGCGGCCGGCGTCGGTGATTTGCCTTCGCGCAATGTTGCGGCGACATGGGCCTTTGCGCTTTCGACGATCTGCGCCAGCTGTTCCTTCGATGCGCCGCGCTCGGTAGCTGTCGCGACGCGCTTATCAATGGCGAGCTGGAATTGCGCGAACCTGGCATCGGCGCGGTTCTGCTCAGGCGAGTTTTTCTCGAATTGCGCAGCAAGGCGTAGATCAACCTGACTGACGCCGGGAGGCATGACTTGCAGACGTAGCGCGCGATCGGCGGCCTGAATGTCGCGGTCGGTCATTTTCGAAAGGAAATCTGCGGCGCCCGCGCTGATGGCGCGGACTCTTTGCAGCGGGTCCATACCCTCGGACCAATTGACTTCGATCTGATGATAGCGGCGTTGCTCAATCAGCTGAAGGTGGTGCATCGGCCCTTTGGGATCGCGGAAAAAGGCAAGCTCCTGCGCTGAACGCGCGGCCAGCTGGCGCATGTCAGCGGACGTTTCCGCGATCCGATTAAGCTGCTCATGCTGCCGCGACGCAACGGTTTGCGCAGTAGGTAGGTAACGGCTGATTTGATCCTTGGCCTGCTCGATACTCATTGCGCGTCGTTCGCCAACTGGCATGAGAGATTCCATCGAGGGTGGAAACGCGATGCCCGCTGGCCCACGCGCTGGCTCGACGCGGTTCTGTTCGAGGGGCATGGCATCACGGATGACTTTGGCGAGGGAGGCATGATTTCCGGTATGGAAGCTGTCGCGGCTCGCCTCCATCCAGTCCTTCGGCCCCATTGCCTGGATCGAGACGAATTTTTCGGCCGCAAGGGAATGTAGCTGCAAGTGCAGCCGCATGGTGCGACCATTGCCCTCACGGAACGGATGAACGGCATTTAATTCGGAAATATGCCGCCCCATGGTATCGGCAAAGCGATCACGATCCATCGACTTGAGGGTTTGGAGGTCGGGCAGCTGCTTAAATTCGTGCTCCATGCTGCGGGCAATGAAGTGCGCTCGGGCAAAAGTGCTGCCGGGTTTGCTTATGTCCACAGTCCGAAAGCGCCCCGCCCAATCATATACGTCCTGAAACAGATGATTGTGCAGTTCGCGATACTCGCGCGCGTTCGTCGCCGGCGCGGCGCGCTGCACGACCAGCTCGCCATGTCGGACAACCGAGAAGAAAGCTTCTCGCTCCTTGAGGATATTATCGTCGCGGATTCCCAGCTTGTTCCGAAGAACGTCGCTGTTACGCCAGGTGTAAGGGTCGCTCACCTGTCATGCAGCGAGTTTCTGGCGGGACAGAACATCACGGTTGTAGTCCTGCGCCAGACCAATCGCCACATCGACGGGAATTTGGGTTTCGACCAACAGCAAACAAAAAGAGTGGTCATCCGAAACCAATTCAAGTCCTTCAATCTTGCAATTTGCGATTGCTTCGCAATAAGCTGCCATCACGTCAGGAATCTCTTCCTGCCGACGCGGCTCATACCCCATCGCCTTGATGCGATTCCTGTAGGTGTCGATGATATTTTCCATTTTGCACCTAAAAACGACCTGCTCCCGCCCATAGTTAACATGTCGGGATTTGTATATAAACCACATTGAGTAGCCCCCATATTTCACTTTCCTGAAATGGGACGCCGCGCTTGCGCGGCGTCTCGTGCATTTAGCAGGGCGGGTCATTCAATCCGCTTGGTCGGTCATCATCGCCAACAGGTAGTCGGCGGCGTTCTGAGCCTCACGGGCAGCCTCGAAAATCGCGCGCTTGTCGTTGCGGAGCGCGGTCAACCAGTGCTCGATATACGCGGCATGGTCTTCGCGTTCCTCGACCTTGAAACCGACAATCGCGCCGATGAAGGATGCGCCCAGCTCGGCTACGAGCTCGTCCCTCGCATAGTCGGCGCGGCTCGTTGAAATCAGGGTTTTCCGGTTGAGGCGGCTTTCATGCCCTGCATGATGCACGGCCTCGTGCGCAAGCGTGGCATAGTAGTCGTCGGCGGAATGGAACGCTTCAAAAGCAGGCATTTGGATATAGTCGTCGCGGGTGTGGTAATAGGCTTGCGATCCGCCGATGCGAACGGTTGCGTCGATGCGAGAGAACATCACTTCAAGCTCAACGTCGCGGGTTTCGGGATTGGTAATGATCGGGGCGGGCGCGGGATATTTGCCGTCCAGTCCCTCGACCTGATCGGCATTGAAAACCGTGTATCGTTTCAGAAACGGAATGGCGCGCTCGTCGTCCGTCTCGGAGTCCTTCACGACAAGCTTGTTAGCATAGACAACGGTGGTCCCCTTGCTGCCCTTCCGGACATTGCCGCCAAGCTCCAATGCCTGTTTGAAGGTCAGCCAATAGGGGGAGGCGAAGCCCTGACGCATGGCGCTGGCCCAAAGGCTGAGGACGTTGATCCCACGATAGGCGACCCCATTGTGCCGGAGCGGAATGGTCGGCCCACCGCTCCACGGCTTCACCCAAGGCTTGGTGCCCGCTTCGAGCATCGCAAGAATGTCGTCGGTGACGGCCTGATAAATGTCGATCCGGTTCGTTTCCTTAGCCATTTTCCTCACTCCTTTAGGCGAAGCCGCTGCCTGCGGCCTGCGGCTCTGACCCGCTGGCGAAGCGCGGGATGGGGAGGGGGGAGCAAAATCGATGGGAGTGGTGCGGGCGGCGCGACTAGGGAGGCCCCGGCGCGCGCGAGCGCGCCGGAACTGGCCGAACTTGTCGGGCAACCCGGTCCTGTCGATTATGCTTCGGGAACGAAAGGGCGGGTGCCCTTGGTGTTCCCCCGGTGGCAGCTGCCACCACTGACGGAGCGCGGCCCTGGGCCGCTCGATCCTATGTGGCAGCTGACAGACTACTAAGCGCGCGGCCCTGGCCGCTCATTTTGGCGGCGGCTTGCATGATTTTGTGCTGTTCGTCGCACCCATCGGGATTTTCTTCCTCAACAGGCGCATTCGCTAATCGCAAAGGCGGGGCGGTGGCAGCTGCCACCGCCCCCAAGTTTGCGGGGAGCGCGGGAGTGAAGCGCGCTCCCCGTGCCGTCATGCCGCTTGGCTTTCGCTATCGGCGGCATCGGGCAAGGCAGAGGGTCGAAGGGCGGGGGGCAGGATGCGCCGCCCCGCAAGGCGCTCGTTGACCGTCACGGCAAGGTCAGAGCGCTTCATGGTCTGGCAATTCTCTACAGCGTCGTTGCCGCAACCTTCGGCCAGCAGCTTCAAGAGCGTGGCCTTGCTAAGCTGGTCATAGAATACCTGATTAGGTTCCCACTTGTCGGCCATGTTGATCTGCGCGGCTCCGACGATCTGCGCCAGCTGGCGGTCGCGGTCGCTGTGGAACGAAAGGCTCGTGATCTGCGAGGCAACGCAGTAGGCCAGCAGCCGCAATTTCGCTTCGCTGTCCATCTGGCGCATGTCGTCCAGCGTGGGTGTTTCGGCCAAGCGGTCAAGATCGGCCCTTGCGATCTCGTCAATGTCGGCAATCGTGGAATGGCCCATGACCGCATCGTCAACATGGAAGCGGTTCTTCTCGGCGGTGATTTCGGCGGCTTGTTGCCACGAATAAGCGTTGCCGCGAACCTGCCCCAAGAGGCCCGTTAAGAGCACGTCCAGCGCCAGCTCCGGGTCGCTGGCAAGGGCTTCCCGAACCGCCATCGTGCGGATGCCGCCCAGCTGATCCATGACTTTCTGCGAGTAGTCGGGGCGAGGAGGCTTGGGGCCATCGGCGGCGGTGCCCTTGGCGGTGCGGGTGAACGCGACCTGTTCGATACCGTCATGGCCGATGAAGACGATAAGCGAGTGCTCGGCCTTCTGCTCGGCGGTGAAAACGCGGCAAGCCGATACGATAGCGTCCTGTTTGCGGGTCAGGGCGCGCAACTCGTCGTCATAGTCGTGATCGTCCTCGTCCACCTCGCTTTCCCGCTTGGCGATTGCCGCCTCGATCTCGACCAGCTGCGCGGTTTCTTCCTCGGTCGGATCGCGCTCGCCAGCGGGTTCCAGATGGCCGCGCATCCAGTAGGAATCAGGCCGGTAGAGCTGCCCTTCTGCATCGCGCCAGCCATCTTCGCGCGCCGCCTTGGCGATGGCGTCGAGCCGATCTTGCACAAGGTCCATGACAAGGCCCGCATCATCGCAATAGCGACGTTCTCCGAAAAGATCGGTGGTGAAGGTGCCGCCTGCGGCGCAATAGGCTTCCTCGCCTACAATGCGAAAATGCTTGTCGGTATCGGCAACCTTCTCCTGGGTGAGCATGGCGCGGATTTGGTGGGCGTTGTCGCCGGTGCGCTTGAAAACCTCAAGCTGGCGGTCCTGATCGTCGGTCAGCGCGAAAGCCTGCGCCGCGCCCATGCCGATTTCGTCTTTCTGGAAGGCTTTGAGAATGGTCGGGTGCAGCGCCGCCAGCTTCAACACGCGGCGGACATAGGCCGGGGAGACGCCGAACGATGCTGCAACATCGTCAACGTCCTTGCCGCTGTCGATGATCGCCCGATAGGCTGCGATGGCATCGGCGGGGTGCATGTCCTCGCGCTGCGCGTTCTCGGCAAGCGAGATTTCCAGCGCCTCGTCCTTGCTGCGGATTTCAACGGGAACCTCGAAAGTGCCGGGGATGGCCTTTGCCTTCTGCAACAGCTTCAAGGCCCGGTAGCGCCGCCCTCCGGCGCAAATCCTGATTTTGCCGTCTTCATCATAGCCGATCAGGTTTTGCAGCACGCCCCGCGCCTGAATGTCGGCGGCGAGGGCTTCGATTTCCTTGGGCTTCACCTTCCGCACGTTGAGGTCGGAAAGCGCCAGCTTGTTCAGTTGGATGGTCTGGATGGTCATTTTTCACTCCTTTAGGCGAAGCCGCTGCCTGCGGCCTGCGGCTCTGACCCGCTGGCGAAGCGCGGGATGGGGAGGGGGGAGCAAAATCGATGGGAGTGGTGCGGGCGGCGCGACTAGGGAGGCCCCGGCGCGCGCGAGCGCGCCGGAACTGGCCGAACTTGTCGGGCAACCCGGTCCTGTCGATTATGCTTCGGGAACGAAAGGGCGGGTGCCCTTGGTGTTCCCCCGGTGGCAGCTGCCACCACTGACGGAGCGCGGCCCTGGGCCGCTCAAACTATTGCGGTCGCTTTAAGAAGGAGAACCAGCGGCGGCGTGGGGGCTTTGCGACAATGGGAGGATCGATCTGATCTCCGCCAGCTTCATTCCAGAAGGCTTGCCAGCGTTCTGATTCAGCGCGGAGAGCTGCGGCGCGCTCATCAACCGCCCGCAAGCGTCTATGATAATCGTGAGGGGACCTGCTCATGAAAACGCTGTGAGCCTGATTGGATAATGGATGGTGGTGTTCCAGGGTTAATGCCTGAATTATCAACGCAAGGCATGGGGTTAGAGATCAAAGCCCGGAGAGCGCGAAGCACGCGGCGATCGAGCTAACCAGAGCGATCAGGAGAACGGGACGCCTCGGCGCTGCACTGACGGTGATGGTCGCGCCGGCGCAGGCCCATAGCAAGGTGGCGGCGGGACCGGCCCGGTAGATCAGGAAGCCGATATAGCTGTTCGGCAGGAACTGCGGATAATCGACAATCAGGCGTGCGACGATCCCGCCGCCTGCGAGAATGAGCGCGGCGATCAGCCATGCCGCGATTGCCTCGATGCGCGGCGATGCACTGTGCCTGGGCGCGGCCTGCATCGTCGTTCGCGTCGCATCATTCATGCTGATCTTCCCTTATAGCCCTGACCGTCACCCGAATGGGCGGAGACGGCTTTGCTGGCTCCGTGGAGCCGCGCGGCGCAGCCGTGTGGTGGAATAGGGCAGGTTCCCGGCTCCGATCATTTGCACTTGTTCGGCAGCTGGCCCCTCTCGATCGCCAGATTCCTCATCGCCTCGTAATCGACACCCCAAAGGCCTCGTCGCTCATCGGCAGCGTCTTTCATGAAACGGGCATAGGCCAGCCCTGAATGTTGCCTGTAATCAACGGCATATCCATGGCGCACCATCGTTGCCGAAACAGATGCCCCATTCGACCGAAACCGGCACGACAGGTTAGACCGGCCCCAGCTCGTCCGCCGCGTGTTGCATATCGGCTCGATCGTCAACTTTTCGTCCTGAAAATCGCTCGTGCAATCCATGCCGCCATTTTGCTTCACCAGCTCTTCCAAATAGAGCTGCGCTGCGATCTTGGGCACATTGCCCTTGCCGTCCTCATCCGGCGCATCAATTCCCGACAACCGCACCCGCTTTTTATCGAGCGTTTCGAGCGTATCGCCGTCGATAATGCGCGGGTTCTCGACATGGATTGAAACCGGCTCGCTATTCCTCGCCTGCATCTGATTGAACAGCGCGCCGAACGCGAAAACAGAGAGAATGGGCAACGCGATTTGCTGATTTCGCGGCCATTTTTTGAAACCTCGGATCAGCACCTGGCTCTCTCCTGAAGAATGTCGTTCCAGTCCATCGGCGCCGGGGCTGGCGGGAGGATGATTTTCAGTTCGCGGTCGTTGGCAGTGAGGTGGTCGCGCGCGTCCTCTATGGCCTGTGCGGCTTCCTGGCCGTGTTGCGAGTAGATGACGATTTTGCGGATGCGTTCGGGGATCGCGATCAGGCCATAGCGGCGAATGCCGCCAGCGCCCCACACCTTGAATTTCCCGTCACTAAGCTGGGTGACGGAAACGGCTTCCTCGAAGCCTTCCGCGAGGCGCAGAACATCGCCGGTTGGCTGGCCGCCGATCCGCATGGCGGCGTGTCGGACCAGGCCGAGCGTCAATTTCGCCTCGCGCAGCGCCGCATGGTAGCGTTTCTCGCCGGTTGCTGGATCGAGCAAGATCCGCTGCACGGCGATTATGCCTTCGTCGGCCTCGAACGGCACGAGAAGGGCAGGATGCTCTTCGCGGGCGTCGGGCGGACCAACGATGCAGCGCGGAGCGAAGCGGAGCTTGAGGCCGGTCGGGTCGATTGCGCGCGAACGCAGATAGCGTTCAGCCGCGGTGCCTGCGATCGGCACGGCGGAATCCCATAGTTGGAGGGCGAGCTTCCGGCGCGAGGGTTCGGGCGCGCGATCGACCGTTTCACCGCTCGTGTGGCGATTGATTTTGCGGCTGTTGAGCGCGGACCAGACGGCTTCCTGACTGCAACCGGCCCAACATTTGAATAGGACGGCCTTCTTGCCGGGGGTGACTTGGAGCGACGGATTGCGGTCGTTGTGGGCTGGACAGCAAACCATGCCATATGAGCCGCGCCAGTGGCCGCCCATATCCGCTACGATCTGACGTGCGCGTGCTTCGACGTCCATCTGCATCGAACTTCTTTCGTCAACGGTATCCCGACATTGGGATTTATACACATTTCACGATGGCGGGCAAACGGTCGGGATACATGCCAATATCGCGCATGGCCCGACTAGGGCCATTCAATATAAATATCTCCGCCGGTTATCTTCACTTGCGGATGACTCACGTTCTTTCGCCTCAATCGCTTGGCCCAGGCTGGCGAGAATGTCCGCCAGCTCGCGCTTGTCCCGCTCTTCGCGGGTTAGCTCCCATAGGGGCAGCTGATCCCTCATGCGCTCCATGTCGCGCGCCGCCTCGATCTGGCGATATTGTTCGCAAGCGGGGGCTGGATCGGCCGCGACGCCGCGACGGCGGCGAGCAGCGAAGATTTTCGAGAGGAAGGCGGGGAAGAGGAAGCGATAGGCGTTCGTGGCCTGCTTGATGCGCGGGCCAGCGCCTTGCGCTTCGTGGTCGGGAACCGGCTCGTAGCGCCTGAACCAGTCGATAATTCGCGCGTCTTTGAGACGCGAAAGCGCCTGAACGACGCAATTCTTGCTGAGGCCGGTTCCATCCATGATGGTGTGAAGACTGGGGAACAGCGCGCCAGTGCTATAGTCGATGACGCGGGCCAGGAACTCGATGATCTGGATGCCGGCCTGTCCGATAGCTCCGTTGCGAATGCGCGGTGTGGTTGTCCGCCGCTGCGCGAGCGTTTGCCGCTCGTAGAGCTTTGCGGCTTCGATCATCTCGCGCATCTGGCGAGCATTGCGGATCGGTGTGTAAGCCTTGGCCCGCTTTTCGTGGCCTACGGCGATGCTGCCGGCCCAGACTTTGACGCGCGGTTTTTCGGCACGCGCAAGCAAGGCGCGGTCGATCGTGGCGAGGCCGGTGCTACGCAGCACGGCGCCTATGGAAGTGGTCATGCGGACCTCCCTTCGTCGGTCCCGCGAGGCCAAGCACCATCGCTCCCGAAAGCACGCTTTCGAGATTGACTTTCGCCGCAGCACCACCGATAAAGAGAGCCAAGTTAGAAGCGCTCACTTCGGTGGCACAAACAGCCCTCGCTCAGCCAAGCGAGGGTTTTTTGTTGTCCTGTCGCCTCGGGGAGCCACCCCGCACGCAACAGATGAATCGCCGACTCCAAGGCGGAATCAGCGCGTCATAACTGGCTCAAGTTTAAGGGGTTGGCAAGAATAAGCGTGCGCGCACGCTTATAACGCGCTCGTCACGCCAATTTGCGGTAGTGGCGCAGATAGTCGGGATATTCGATCCCGCGTGCCTTCAAGAGATTGATCGTCGCCTCTTCGACCAGGGCAGCAACGGACGTTTGTTCGCGCTCAGCGAGGTTCTTGATCTCGGCCGCCAGCTCGGGTTTCACCGATGCTGCGAGATTTCGCGTGTTGGCGCGGCTCGGCCGACGCCGGGGCAAAGGAACCGGGAGAAGAGGGTCTTCCTGTCTTTTCGGGCGCGCCATAGGTCTAGAACACAAGAGGTTGGTGTGGTGCCGGAATAAGCGTGTTGACACGCTTAATGGCTGTAATGTGGTTGCGCGGCAAGAGACGACAAGCCGGGTTGCCCTCGCCGTCAAAGCGAGGATAGACATATCCTAATCGGTAAAAGGGAATAAATCACGATGCCGCATAGCGACGATTGGCAGTATGATCCGATCCTTGAGCGCGAACTAACCACCCGCCGCCCTGCTGGGGGAATGATCCAAGCGGTCGAAATTGCGCAACTGCCGTCGAGTGAATGGATCATCAATGTCAAAGTATCGTGGCGTGGCGATAAGTGGCTGAATGTCTGCCTATTCGAGCAACCAACGCTTAAAACCTACAAGCGACTGTCAAGCGCTGTGCGGCATGTCGTGCTCGATTACGGCTATGAGGATGACCATATCCGATTGGTTCCCGACAAACAATGCAGCAACAAATTGGCGTTTTAGGCTTCCCTTTCCCCCTCATCGTGATATGTGCATAAATCTCGATGACGAGGGAGAAAGCGATGAAAGCTTTTAATTTCGCGCTCGCGACCGCCTTGGTGGGGGCTGCGGTGCAATCGACCCCCGCTGTAGCGTCGGATAATACTTGGGCATGTGAGGTTGTGCTGTGCATCTCCAACCCGGGTGGTCCGACGCAATATCCAGCCTGTGTTCCACCGATAACGAAACTGTGGCGCGTGCTGGCTCTCGGCGGCAGCTTCCCGACATGCACGGGCGGGGGCATCGCCAAGACCAAATACAAGAAGCCGGATGATGGGAGGCCTGGTCGCTTGACGGTCACTTGGACTGACGGGCGGCAACAGACCTACTATCAGCCGCGCAACTGACCGGGAGCGGGAACGTGTTCCTCGAAACCGGAGCCGTTCTTTCGCTGGCGGCGCAATGCGCCCCAGCGGTAGCGCCGCATACGATCGCCGCGATCGTGGATGCGGAATCTTCGAACTATGTTTTTGCGATCAACGTCAACGGCGTGGCCAGTCAGCCTCGCCGTCCGCGTAATGAGGCTGAGGCCATCGCAACCGCGCGCTCCTATGTGGCTCGCGGCTACAGCGTGGATCTCGGCCTCGGCCAAATCAATTCACGCAACATGGGATGGCTCGGCCTAACGTGGGACACTGTTTTCAAGCAGTGCTCCAATATCGAAGCGGCAGGCCGGGTGCTCCTGTCCAATTTCCGTTCGGCCAAGACGGGGCGCACCCCGCAAGAGGCCCTTCGGGTCGCACTCAGCATGTATAACACAGGCTCTCAATCGAGAGGTTTCCGCAACGGCTATGTCGCCCGCGTGGAGAACGCAGGTCGCCGCGTCAGCGGTCGGCCTGCGACCGCAATCCCGACTGTCATCGTGGGCGATCAGCCCGCCAGCGCCGCCATGAGCGACACTGGCGCCGGTCGTGTGCCGGTGGAGCTGGCGGAAATCGCAGCGGAGAACATGGAGGCGGCTCCACCGCCTGCACCGCCTGCGTGGGATGTTTTCGGCCGCGCCCAACACGCGCGGATTGGTTCGTAAGGCGAAGATAGGAGTTGTCGAATGTTTCGTATCTGGAAGATCAAGGCTGAATCCCGGCTCGATGCGCTGCTCGCGCGTCTCAAGCCCTCGCCGCTCATGGCGCGCGCGCTGCCCCTGTCGCTGCTGGCAAGCCTGCTCGTAGCGGAGCCGGCTTTTGCGCAGGCAAACTTTGAAGGCCTGGCCGACAACATTCTCGGCCTGCTGAGCAACGGTTTGCTCCGCACGCTTGCGATCATCGCGATCATCGTCGTTGGCCTTCTGTGGTTCCTCGGCCGCGCGTCGGTGCAGATGCTCGTCACGGTCGTAGTTGGCGTGGTGATCGTGTTCTCCGCGCCTTGGATCGTCGACACGATTACGGGGTGATCGGGGATGGACGGTCAGGAAGAAATGACAAAAGACCCGCTGTTCTTGGCCGTCACCCGCCCCGCTTTGTGGGCGGGTGTTCCCATTGAAGCGGGCGCGCTCATCATCATGGCGGGCGCAATCACGTTAGTTGGTTCGGGCAATCCTCTCTACGGCGGCGCGGCCGCCGTCGCGCTTTATGCGATGGCGCGGCTTATCGTTCGGCATGACGTGAACGCATTCCGGCTGATCTTCCTGTGGGGCCGGACCAAAGCGGCGAACCGGAACCGCGTCTTTTGGGGTGGATCGAGCTACACGCCGCTGCCGCTCTACGGAATCAAGCGAAAGGGATTTGGTCGTGGTGTTCGGTAAGAGCGCGCTCGCGGAGAAGGTGCCTTTTGACAAGGCCAAACGGGAGGAAATGCCCGAGAAATTCTTGCCGTATTCGCGGCATGTCAATGAGCATGTGGTCGCCCTCGATAACGGCGATCTGATGCTCATGCTCGAACTGGATGGACGGCCCTTTGAGACTTCGGACGTGCGCGATCTGAATGATTGGCACACGCGCCTCAACGGGGTCTGGCGCAATATCCATGACGAGCGGCTTTCGATCTGGACGCACATGTTGCGGATGCGCGTGCGCGACTATCCAGGCGGCACGTTCCGCTCGCATTTCGCCGCGAAGCTCGATCAAAAATACTATGAGCGGATGACGGCCGAACGCATGTTCCGCAACCGCTTCTTCATGACGGTCGTGATCCGCCCAACAGCAAACGCGACCGACAAGCTGATGGATTTCCTGCGCAAGAAGCAGGAGGACAAGAACGCCAATATCGCGGAAGCTCTAGAGCTGCTGGAAGACAAGGTGCGCGATCTGGAAAAGCTGCTGCTGCGCGTTCGTCCGCGCCGTGTCGGCATCTATGAGCACCGGGGTCTCCTGTTCTCCGAACCGCTGGAAATATTGAACCAGGTGATGACCGGGCGCTATCGGCGCTGTCCTCTGGTCCGTGGCCGTCTCGGCTCGGCGCTCTATGCGAGCCGCGCCATCATCGGCGCTGAGACATTTGAGGTCCGCGACGCCGATCATTCGATGTTCGGCGGCATTTTCGGCATTCGCGAGTATCCGTCATCGACAACGCCGCGCCAGTTTGAATCGCTGCTTTCGGTCGATTTCAGCCTCGCCATAACGCAGTCGTTCACGTTCCTGTCGCGCACAGCGGCAACAGAACGGTTTCGGCTTCGCCAGACCCAAATGGCGAACGCCGGTGACAAGGCGATCAGCCAGATGGATGAGCTGATCGACGCGGCCGACGATTTGCAATCGAACCGCTTTGTGCTGGGGGACCATCATTTCACGCTGACGGTGTTCGCGGAAGATTTGAAGAAGCTGCGCGATAACATGTCGATCGCGCGCGCGGCGCTGGCCGATACGGGCATGGTCGCCGCCCGCGAAAGCGCGGCGCTGGAAGCTGCCTATTGGTCGCAGCTGGTCGGCAACTTCGCGTGGAGGGCGCGCCCCGCGCCGATCACGTCATATAATTTCTCGGCGTTCTCGCCCTTCCATACGTTCCCTGCAGGGCACGAGGACGGCAATCATTGGGGGCCTGCGGTCGCCTTGCTCAAGACAAGCGCTCGCAGCCCCTATTACTTCAATTTCCATTCGGCAGACCTGGGCCATTCGATGGTCATTGGTCCATCGGGCGGCGGTAAGACGGTGCTGGTCAACTTCCTGATGGCGCAGCTCGAAAAGTTCAACGCGCGCCATATCTTCATCGACAAGGATCAAGGCGCGGAAATTTTTGTCCGAGCCAGCGGCGGCACCTATCTCGCGCTGCGCAACGGGGAACCTACGGGCTTCGCTCCGCTCAAGGCGCTCGACAATACGGCTTCCCATCGCGCGTTCCTCGGTCGCTTCATCCGCCAGCTGGTGAAGCAAGAGGGGGCGCCGATCACGGTGCAGGAATCGCACCTGATCGACGATGGCATCGAAGCCGTGATGAAGCTGCCACGCGAGCAACGCTCGCTGTCGGCGCTGCGGACCATGCTCGGCATGTCGGACTCGGGCGGCGTCGGCGCGCGCCTAGTCAAGTGGACCTCCGAGGGGAACCTTGGCTGGGTTTTCGATAATGAGGAAGATTCCATGTCTCTCGAAGCCCGTTTCGTGGGCTTCGATATGACCGACTTCCTCGAAAACGCGGAAATCCGCACGCCGGTCATGCTCTACCTGTTCGAGCGGATAGACGCGCTCCTGACAGGCGAGCGCATGGTTATTGCGATTGACGAATTTTGGAAGGCGCTGGCCGATCCGGCGTTCACGGCATTCGCGCAGGATGGCCTCAAGACATACCGCAAGCGCAATGCGTTCCTCGTCTTTGCAACACAGTCGCCTGCGGACGCGCTGCGGTCCACGATCAGCCATTCGATCTTGGAGCAGGTCGCGACGAAAATCTTCCTGCCCAATCCGTTCGGCCAGCGCCGGGATTACATCGAAGGCTTCTCGCTCTCGGAGGCGGAATTTAAGCTGGTGCGCGAAGAGCTGTCGCCGGAAAGCCGCAAATTCCTCGTGAAGCAGGGCCATGACTCCGTTGTGGTCGGCCTGGATCTCATTGGCATGGACGATGAACTGGCCGTGCTGTCGGGGCGCGCTGAAACAACGGGCGTGGCCCGCGAAGTGATTGCCGAACTGGGCAATGATCCGAAGCTCTGGTTGCCGGAATTTCACCGGCGCCGGCGCCCAAGCTGAAAGGAGTGAGACTATGAAGCAGCTTATCTTGGCGGCTGTGTCGATCGGGAGCCTTGCGGCCGCGACGCCAGCCAGTGCGCAGGGTATCCCTGTGTTCGATAGCACGTCCGTGCTCAAGCATATCGAACAAATCCAGAAGACCATGCAGATGATCGAGCAAGGTCGCCAGCAGATTGCGGAAGCGCAGCAGCTCTACCAAGGGTTGAACCAGCTGACCGATGTTTCCTCGATCGCCAACCAGCTTAAGACGGATTCACTTCGCACCCTGGGCGTTGATGTGAACTCGCTCGAACGCATGGCGCGCGGCGATTTTGGCGGCGGCGGCAGCTACGGCGGGCGATCTGATGCGATCTATCAGGACATGCTCGAACGTCTCGGCGTATCCGCGAATGGCGATCAGACTGACGTTCGCTATCAGACAGCTCGCTCGATCGCGATGGACAAGGCCATGGCCGAAGGCATGGGCGAAGCGGCCACATCGCGCGGTGAGGGTCTGGAAGAGCTGCGCAATCGACTTGCGACCGCATCAACAGCCAAGGAAGTTGCTGACCTTCAAGCGCGCATCCAGCTCGAAAGCGCGTCGATGATGAACGACCAGCTCCGCGTCGAAGCGTTGGAGCGAGCGCGCAGAGCGGAGGCCGCGGCGCACACGGCCGAAGCTTTTGCGGACAGGTCGCGCAAACGCGATGAGCAGCGTGCGCGAGCGCGGGCGGCAGCTGGAATTTGACCATGAAGAAAATGGTCCTTCTTGCGATCAGCGCAGCCGGCTTGCTCGCCGGCTGCGAACGCGCGCCCACATTTCCCGAGATTTTAATGACCTATCATGACGTTGATTGGCTCAAAACTCATGAAGATCAGATTCCGGTGATCGTCGCTGAGTGCGACAAGATCGTGAACAGCGAACTCAAACAGTCGGACCTCCCCATGCCAGTGGCTCGCAATTGCGGAGGCATAAAGAACAAAATCGCCTCCATTGAAAGGTCGCGGAAACGTGATGAGCAGCGTGCGCGAGCACGGAAGGCAGCTGGAATGTAAGGCTGTAATAACAGCTTGAATTATATCTAATCGGAGCGGTCTGGTGGAATACGATCTATTTACGAATGCCTATCAGGGCTTCACCAACGAACTCAATTCGGTAGTTGTGTCCAACTATGCTGGGTTTGTTGGGTGGATCGCTGGACCGCTCCGCACTGGCATGATCATTTACATAATCCTGCTAGGCTACGCGATTATGCGCGGGGCCGTGCAATACCCCTTCCGCGAATATGTCTATCGCTCGCTTATGCTGGCCGCGCTCTATTATGCTGTGACAAACCTCTATGGAGCATCGCTCGCACAGATGATCGTGACCGGCCTGCCGCATGAGTTTGCCTCGATCGTAGGCGGCTCACCGGACGGCGTTGGTGGGTCTTTCGATGGGATGTGGGCGCGGGTCGATGATGCACTGCTCGCGATGCAGGATGCGACCGAGAAATACGCAGAGGAACACGCCTCACTGACTGATATTCCCGGCGCTGCGGCCGCAATTATGCTGTGTATCGGTGCCACTATCATCATTCTTTTGACAGCGATCGCGGCTCTGTTCGCACTGGCTGTCGGCTTTGTGATCGTGCTCTATGCGCTGTTTGCGCTCGCCTGTCTGGCGGTGGTCGGGCCGATCTTCGTAGCAGCGCTGCTGTTTGATTCCACCAGAAGCTACTTCTTCTCATGGCTCGGCAGCGTCCTCAACTTTCTGATGTTGTCGCTATTTGCGATGCTTCTTGTGCTCGTTGTGGCCAATGTCGCTGAATCGGCAACAGCAACATTCGATGGCGATTTTGACAACATCTGGAGCACCTGTATCCGGATCATCGCGTTCTACATTCTCGCCTGCTTTTTCTTCATCCAAATCCCCGGAATAGCTGCCTCACTTGGCGGCGGCGCGGCTGCAATGGTGACGCAGTTCGGCAACGCGGTGACGAAGGGTGGCGGGGCAGTTGCAACGGGCGCAGGGCACGCGGCCAGCGATGCCCGCGCCATGGGGGCCAGCATGGGGCGGGGCTTCTCGTCGGCGGTTCGCCGTTGGCGCAACCGAAACACAATCACCAGAGCTTGAGGGAACGAATATGCGCAAGTTGCTTGGACTCGGAATCTGCCTGGCGCTGGCGGCCTGCGCAGGTCAGCCCGTCAAAAAGCCAGCCAAATGTGAGGGGCCGATGCGGCCTGCAAATCCGCATGGGCTTACCCTCCCCTCAATCCCGGAGCAGGCCGCACAGCGAACCGCGCCGGCAAATGTGGACGTGTTCAATCAGGGTGCACCGGCAACGCCGGACGCGGCCCCGGCAGACCCCTCCACTCCGGGCAATGAACAGTCGGACGCATCGCGGGCGGTCGAAGTGCCGCGTCTAAGCGCCTCGCTGCGCGGCCCGATCTACTCGAATTGCTGAGGTGTTACGATGGCAGTTGGTATTCCAAAGGACGAGCTGAAAGCCTATTTTGAAGAGGCTGCAAGCTGGGAACGTGACAAGCTTGCGGCGGCCGAGCGCTCCAAAAAGCTGGCGTGGGTCGTCGCTGGCGTTGCTGGCGCCCTGGCGACTGCTGGCGTTGTGGCCGTTGCAGCCCTGACGCCTCTAAAAACGGTCGAGCCATATGTTATCACGGTGGACCGTAACACGGGCGAGGCGTCGATCGCCGCCAAGCTCCACGGTGACGCGACGATCACCTATGACGAGGCGGTCCGTAAGTATTTCCTCGCTACCTATGTCCGCTATCGCGAAGGCTGGATAGCGGCCGCTCGCGAAGAATATTTCGATGCGGTCATGGTCATGTCGGCGCGGCCCGAACAGGATCGGTGGTCACGCTTCTACAAGACCGACAATCCCCAAAGTCCGCAAAACATCCTTGCGAACCGCACTGATGTTTTTGTCGAAATCAAGCGGGTGTCGTTCCTGGGCGGCAACGTCGCGCAGGTCTATTTCACTAAGGAATCTGTGACCGGCTCGAACTCGACCAAAACCGATGCCGTCGCGACCATCAAATACAAGGTCGATGGCACGCCGAGCAAGGAAGTGGACCGCTTCAAGAATCCGCTTGGCTATCAGGTCGAGAGCTATCGCGCTGACGTGGAGGTGCCCCAATGACCGTGTTGAAGTGGAGCGCCCCGTTTGCGCTCGCGATCGCGCTAGCTGCGTCGCCGGCGATGGCCGAAGAAACGCCTCATGCGACGGTGCTCGATCACCGGGTTCGTGAAGCGAACTACAATGATCGGCAAGTCTATGAGATTCCGGGTGTATTCCGCATCGCCACGGAAATCGTCTTCGCCAAGGATGAAGTAGTCGAGCATGTGGCGTTGGGCGATACCGTGTCTTGGGAAGTCGCACCGGCTGCCAATTCGCTTTTCATCAAACCGCGCGAGCGCGCGGGTCGCACGAACCTGACAGTCATAACCCGTTCACGCTACGGCCCGCGCAGCTACCGCTTCGCTCTGTCGCCAACGCAGCGCGGCAGCGGCTTCTATACGGTCGTTTTCCGCTATCCTGAACAGGAAGCGGCCGAGGCGCAGGCGCAAGCCGCAATGGCCCAGCTGGCCCAGCTGAAAGCCTTGGAACGCGGCGCGGTGAAGTCCGCGCTCGATATTGGCGTGCTGGAAGGCACACGCAACGCCGATTACATCATGCAAGGATCGACGGCCATCCAGCCCTCCGAAGTGTCTGACAATGGACAGTTCACCGTGATGCGCTTCCCCAACCAGCGTGAATTGCCGGCGTTCTTCGTCGTCAATCCTGATGGATCGGAAGCCATCGCCTCCTTCGATGTGCGCGATGAATATGTGGTGCTGCACGGGGTTTACAGGACAATCCGGCTGCGCCGGGGCCTCGAAGTGCTCTGCATCCACAATCAGAAAACCGACTATTACGGGCGCGATCCCAAAACTGACACGGCCTCTGGCCTAGTCGAGCGAACCACGGGGGTTCAATAAAATGGCTGCGAACGATCATGACAACGCGCCGCATGGCGACAACATCATCTCGCAGGGCGAGACGGTCGAAAACCGGCCCCTCGCGTCTGAGCCGGTGCCCGATCCCGAAGATATTGAGCGGCAAAGCGAGCGCCAGGCGAAGATTGCCGCTCTGCCGAACAGGTCGATCGACCCCAAAAAGGCGGTCGTTCTCGCGGCGGTTGCCTGCGGCGCGATCGTTCTCGGTTTCAGCACAATCGACGCGATGCGGAGCGATCCAACCGAAAAGGCCGAGAAAGCGGAAAAGCCGGATGAAAGGCAGCTCGCCAACTACGATCCCAAGTCGATCATCGCGCCAACGCTTGCCGATGCGCCGAATGATCCGAACGCGCCGGTGCCCATGACGGAAGTGCCGGCGCTCGATGGAAGCCAAGCGCCCCGCACAGCCGGTGCAAGTGGCCGCCCCCAAAAGTCTGAGGGGCAAGTCATTGCAGAGGCCCAGCGCCGTGCCGGAATCATGGCTTATGGTGGCGAAAACGGCGGTGGGGTCGGTGGAGCGGTGGCAGCTGCCACCGGCCTGCCCATGGGCGGCGGCACAGGAGCACAGGGCGCGCAGTTGATTGGTGCGTCGGCCGATGGCGATGGGCAAGGTGGATCGCGGCGGACCAATCTCGAAAACATGCGCCAGACCTCGCAAATTGATCGGGTGTCAGGCCGCGACATTGGCAACCGCGATATGCTGATCCTCGCGGGGTCGTTCATTCCATGCGTGCTGCAAACCGCGATGGATTCCAGTCAGCCCGGATATGTCAGCTGCATCATTCCCCGCGACATTTATTCGGACAACGGCCGCGTCGTCCTGCTGGAAAAGGGAACGCGCGTCTTGGGCGAATATCAAACCGGCGTCCAGCGCGGCAAATATCGTCTCTTTGCGGTATGGAACCGCGCGGTCACGCCTCGCGGCGTGGCGATCGACGTAGGTTCGCCCGCCAGCGATGCGCTTGGCCGTTCAGGTATGGCAGGCGGCGTGAAGAACTTCTTTTGGGAACGCTTCGGGGCCGCGCTGTTGTTCAGTTCGCTCAACGATGCCGCCTCGATCGCCGCCTCGGAAGTCTCCGACGCCGATAATGTCACGCGGGTTCCCAGCCAAGCGTCGGACACGATCTTGCGGGACACGATGCAGATTCAGCCGGTGCTTCGCATCAATCAGGGCGCGGAAGTGGGAATCATGGTCGCGCGCGACTTTGATTTCTCCAACATCTACGGCCTGCGGCTTCGGCGCAGCCAATGAGCAATACGGCGGTCCTCGAAAACGCCTTACTGCCGCTGCGCCCTCTGCTCGCGCGTGAGGACGTAACGGAGCTGGTGATTAACAAGGCTGGCGAGGCGGCAATTGAAACGCGCGATGGGTGGTCCTGGGAGACATTGCCTGACCTCAATGAAAAGTCGCTGCTCGCGCTCGCGCGGGCAGCGGCGGCTTTCACGCATCAGGACATAAGCCAGTCCACGCCGATCTGCTCCACAATCCTCCCCAGCGGTGAGCGTGTGCAGCTGGTTGTGCCGCCTGCTGTCCCTGCCGGCACCGTGTCCATCACCATCCGCAAACCGTCATCGGTGACGTTGACGATGGAGGACTTCGAGCGCGGTGGGCTGTTTAGCGAGACAAAGATCGCGACTAGGCAAGTCTCGCCGCTCGATGTTGAATTGCGCGATCTGCTCGACGCAGGAAAGCACGTCGAATTTTTCCAAAAGGCGGTCCGAGGCCGCAAGAATATCCTGATTTCGGGCGCTACCGGCTCGGGAAAGACGACGCTCTCTAAAGGGCTGATCCAGCTCATTCCGCCGCATGAGCGGCTGCTGACGATCGAAGACACGCGCGAATTGGTCGTTCCGCATCGCAACGTGGTCCACATGCTCTACGCGAAGGACAAGCAGGGCACCGCGAAAATCTCTGCAAAGGATCTTCTGGAATCGGCCCTGCGTATGCGGCCTGACCGGATACTGTTGCAGGAGCTGCGCGACGGCACCGCGTTCTTCTATCTCCGCAACGTCAACTCAGGCCATCCCGGCTCAATCACGACGATCCATGCGGACTCGGCCGAACTCGCGTTCGAACAGCTGACATTGCTGGTCAAGGAAAGCGAGGGCGGCGCCGATCTGGCCCGTGACGACATTCGCAGCCTGCTCAAGCTGCTGGTTGATGTGGTCGTGCAGACCAAGAAGGTCGAAGGCCGCTTTCGCGTGACGGAGATATATTTTGATCCAGAAAACAGGCTCTAACAGGCTCGCACTGGCCCTCGTCCTCCTTCCGATCACACTGCTGCTGATCGGCCTGCTGACCGGCACGGTGGCGTGGTTCTTTCTCAAAATGCCCGCCGCGGCTTATGATCCGCTCAGGCTCCCCGGCTTCTTCTGGTATTACCGCCATGATCCTGTCGTGACCGAAGCGCTCTGGCGAGGCGCGGTCATAGGCGTGCCGCTGCCGGTGTTGCTTATGGCTATCGTCCTGCGGCCGAAAAGGAACCTTCACGGCGAAGCCCGCTTCGCGCGCGAAGGCGAAATCCGCAAGGCGGGCCTTCGCGCTAAGAAGGGCATTGTGCTCGGCCGCGTCCGCAATGGCTTTTTCCGCAACGGCTTTCTCATGGTGGGCAAGATGGAGCATGTATTGCTCGAAGCGCCTACCGGATCGGGCAAGGGCGTTGGCATCGTCATCCCGAATCTGTTGCAATGGCCGGATTCGGTTGTCGTGCTCGATATTAAGCGCGAGAACTATGAAATCACGGCGGGTTTTCGCCGCAAGGGCGGCCAAAAGGTTGTGCTGTTCAACCCTACGGACAGGGAAGGCCGCACGGCCCGCTACAACCCGCTTAGCTATATCAACAGGGCCGATCCAATAGAGGTCCTGGTCGAATTGCAGAAGATTGCCACGATGCTCTTCGTGCCCCCGGAGAAGGGCGAGGCATTCTGGACGGAATCAGCCCGCACGGCCTTTGTCGGCATTGCATCGTGGATCGCGGCCAAGCCTGAACGACCGTTCTCTTTTGGCGAGATATACCGGACTATCACGATGCCGGGGATGAAGGCATTCTTCGCCAAGGAAGCCGGCGATAGCGCGCTATCGGAAGGGTGCCGCGCCGCATTGAGCGATTTTACGTCCAGCGCGGACAACACATTCACCGGCATTATCCAGACCGTCACCTCCAAGCTCAATCTCTGGATCAATCCAATTGTCGATCGCGCGACGGCCGAAAGCGACTTTTCCCTGACAGACCTTCGCCGCATACCGACCTCGATCTATCTCGGCGTCTCACCGGATGAACTCGATAGGGTCGCGCCGCTCTACAATCTGTTTTTCCAACAGCTGATCGATCTCAACACGCGGCAACTGCCCGACGATGGCGAAAAGCTGTCCGTGCTGCTCATTCTGGACGAATTTGCTCGGCTCGGCCGCGCCCAGGTCATTGCAAATGCGTTCTCCTATGTGCGCGGCTATGGGCTCCGTCTGCTTCCCGTCATCCAGTCCCGCTCCCAGCTGCGGAATGTCTATGGGGAGCATGGCGCGGACGAAATCGTATCAAATTGCGGGGTCGAAATTGCGTTTACGCCGAAGGAGCTGCGGGTCGCAAAGGAACTGTCGGAACGCCTCGGCTATCTCGGTCAGGATGCGGAAAGCCGGTCCCTGACGATACATGGATTGCTCGCCAATCGAAGCAAGACAGTCTCCGAACAGCGTCGCGCGCTGATGCTCCCGCAAGAGCTGATGCAGCTGCCCGAAGAAGATATTCTCGTCATCCGGGGCGGTATCCCTGTCATTCGCGGCAAGAAAATCCGCTACTTCAAGGATGCCGTGTTCCGCTCGCGCTTGACGCCTGCGCCGGAAGTAGCGGCGCTGCCCAAGCCAATCGCGCCGATCGCGCCCGTCGATGATTTGAGCGATGAAGAGCTGGCGGCTTTCAACGACTATTCCGCGCTGGCCGATGACCAGGTGCAGGACATTCCCGAAGACGTTCTCGCCCTCGATCGCGACATGCCGAACCTTACAGTGAAGGACGGCAGCATGGCATTCGATGAAATCGACTTCGACGACATTATTGGTCCCGACCCGACGAAAGAGGAGTGGGAAGGTCAGCGCCGGGATCTAGTTCTGAGTGAGGGAGAAGAATATGGCCGATGATAGCACAAGCCCGCGCGCAGAAACCGAACCGCGCCCCTTCGAGATTCACGGAGTAGGCTCAAGCAAGCAATCCTTCGCTACTCTGCCCGATGCAATGCAGGCTTACGTCAAGGTGGACACGGGCAATCACTCGCTGAGGATGCAGAAAGATGGCAAAACTGCACACCTTGTATCTACGGACTGGCAGAACGACGGTTCGACGCCCGTAGGGCAATACCTAAGCCCAGCCATTAAAGAATATCACGGCGCGGTGAAACGCGGGGCGCCTACGAATGAATTGGAGCAACGCGAGCGCGCCGCGTTAGCTGATATTGAAGCTTGGCCCCGAACGGTGAAGCGTGAAGCCGCACCGGCCGCCGTAACCGACAAATCGCTGAATATTCATGAAGGCGAACGGTCCAGGGCGGAACGGCAAGAGGCGTCAGCGCCCACTCGTTCCGATCCACCGTCAAAGGCGGCGGACCAAAGCAAGAAGGTCAATGACGCCGCCTTGGCGCTACCGGCCCAGCTCGAACGGAAATATCTGCGGGTCGGCGACGACCTGTTCCGTAGTGGACGCGACGACAAGCCCGATATGTCGATCAAAGGCCAGGACGGCATTCGGATCAACAAGGACCATGCGATTGGCGATGCGGTCGCCATTGCGAAGCATAATGGCTGGCAGTCGATCCGTGTTCATGGCAGCGATGATTTCAAGAAGGCGGTCTATCTGGAAGCCGCCCGCGCCGGTGTCGCCGTCAAAGACTTCGAGCCTTCTCCCCAGCTGAAGCTTGAGGGAGAAAGACTGGCGGCGCGTGACAAGGCGCGCGAAGCTCAAGACCCTACGAAAAGAGCGAGCATGGCAAAGCAAGACCCTACCGAGTTTCGCGCAGCGGCCGAACAATTCCGCCGCAACTCCCACCGCGAGAATGCGACCGATCCGCAATTCAAGGCCGCGCAGTCGCACGTCCTGGCGGCCTCAATCGAAGCTAAGACGCGCTTTCCCAAAAAGGAGGATCAGGCGCGCTACATCGAGAACGCGAAGGAAACGGTGGCCAAGCGGATTGAGAACGGCGGACCGATTCCTGCGGCACGCTTCGAGCAACAGCGCCAGAATGAGGCCACCCGCATAGCCCGCGAGGATTTGACGCTTCGCCAGCAGGAGAGAAAGCCGTCCCGCTCGCGCTAAGTGCATGGCACATGCCTTTTGGAAACAGGAAACCGCACGATGAACATTCCCCGGCCTGATCCGGTGCCATCGAGAGGCGTGTCCGATCTCGATCGTCACATTGAAACCTTGCTTCGCGTGATTCATTCCAGAAACCTCGCTTGGTCTGATCTAAGCGAAGTGGGTAAACAGTTGGAACGCCCTCTGACAGACGTTGAGCAATTGCTTACAAATGTGGGCGACGACGCCCATGAAATCACCCTTGCTACCGAGACGATCATAACAGCCCTCAAGCTGCAACGTGATGCGCTCGCGATCCAAAGCTCTCGCCGTAGAACACGCTTCGGCTCGATGCTTCTGCTCATGATCCCCGTGTTCTTCGTAGGTTTGATGATTGGCACATCATACGGGATAGGCGTCACCTCAAGCTTTGTACGCTGAACAACGATTTTCCGGACATAATGTGAACATTGGTGTCAGGCAGCGGCGCGAAGGTACTGGTAGAGGGTTTCGCGGCTGATGCCCATGTCGCGCGCGATGGTCGCCTTGCGTTCACCGGCGGCAACGCGGCGGTGCAGATCGGCAATCATCTCATCCGAGAGCGACCGTTTCCGCCCCCGATAGGCGCCGCGCTGCCGAGCGATCGCAATGCCTTCGCGTTGCCGTTCGCGGATCAGGGCGCGCTCGAACTCAGCAAACGCACCCATGACCGAGAGCATCAGATTGGCCATCGGGGAGTCCTCCCCCGAGAAGGACAGGCTTTCCTTCTCAAACTCGATCCGGATACCTCGCTTGGTGAGGCCCTGGACCAGCTTGCGCAGGTCATCCAGATTGCGGGCCAACCGATCCATGCTGTGGACGACGACGGTATCGCCTTCGCGGGCGAAAGTGAGCAGAGCCTCAAGCTGGGGGCGGTTGACGTCCTTGCCCGATGCCTTGTCGGTGAAGGTCCGATCGAGCGACTGACCTTCCAATTGGCGATCCACATTCTGATCGAACGTGCTGACCCGGACATAGCCGATCCGTTGCCCCTTCACTGGGGGCGTTTGCGGGAGGGGGCGGAATCCTACGCTAAGGATTTTGGCCAGCGATATTCCCCGGTTAGATTGATGTGTTCCCATCCCAACGGCGAGACGTGGGCGAGTAGATCAGGCGCGATATGGGTACCGCTGGCGGCCCGGGTATTGACGACCTCGCCGAGCTTCATGGGGTCACTGCACGAAAGTGAAGTTTACGTACGCTAGGATCGAACGAACGGCGAACACTGACGGTGCTAACGTCGGAAGGGTATGACGACAGCCTGGTCGAGGAAGGCGCGCATACCTTCTTCATCGACGGTCTGACGAAAAGCGGCATGCGCGGCATCATCAGTCGCGAACAGGTTGTCCCAGACCGTAGACGTTCCATACTCGTTTTCGACTTCGAGCGACCAGCTCGGCTCATTTTCCAACCGAATGATGTTCACTCTCACGGTGACGCCCTGCTCGGTGACGATACCAGACAGGCTCGAGGTAACGATGTTGGGATCGCGTTCGTTCATCACTCTTTCCTCATACTTTGACTGCGGTCTTGGCAGTGGTGCCTTCGAGAGCCTTGTAGAGCGCGGTTTTGCCAACCTTGAGGCGCGTGGCCGCCTCGCGGACAGTCAGCCCTGCCGCGATATGATCGCGCGCCTTGCGCAATTTGTCAGGCGTGATGACCGGACGTCGACCGCCAAGGCTCCCTCGTTCCCGTGCAGCCTTCAATCCGGCGTTGGTGCGCTCGCGGATTAGATCGCGCTCGAACTGGGCAAGCGAGCCGAAGATGTTGAACACCAGCATGCCGCCTGACGTGGTGGTGTCGATCTGCTCGGTAAGCGAGCGGAAGCCGACGCCGCGCGCGGCGAGTTCGCCAACCTTCTCGATCAGGTGGCTCATCGAGCGGCCAAGACGATCGAGCTTCCACACGACCAGTGTGTCGCCAGCGCGCAGATAGGCCAGTGCCTCGGCCAAGCCTGGCCGATCGGTCTTTGCGCCGGACGCATGGTCGTTGAACGTCCGCTCGCAACCGGCCGCGTTCAGCGCGTCGTGCTGGAGCGCCAGCTTCTGGTCGCCGGTCGATACTCGCGCATAGCCAATCAGCGCCACAGCCGGTCCCAATCTGTCCGTTTTCCCATCGATTTGCATTCTTGTCCGAATCGCCATCACGGGTCCAGAGTTGACGGACATATTCATGCTGGCCGCCAGAGGACCGTCTGACGGACTCGCAAAGCGAAGGAGATGATGCGTGGCGAGACGGCGACTGGTGAGCCCGGAAATCTGGGCGGGGCATTATAGCGCGCCGCTCGATGAGCGCGAGATTGCGCGGCACTATACGCTGACCAGCGACGACGTGGAAATTGTCGGCCGCCGTCGCGGCGATGCCACCCGGCTCGGTTTCGCGATGCTCCTGCTCACTATGAGATGGCCTGGCCGTGCGCTGGAAGCGGGCGAAGTCGGGTCCGTCCCCGCAAAGGGGCGGAATGCGACATAGGAATTCTGGCAAGGTATTGAGTTGCTGATAAATTCCCTCATTTTCATTCCCCCATTTACGGCCTGGTTTCAGAGGCCCTGTTTCAGGGGGAGGATACCGAAGCTGTCTGCAAGCTTCTTGTCGGAGAAATCGTATTCGCCCAGCATGTTGATGTGCGCCCAGGATTGCGGCGAATGGGCCTTGATACTCTGCATCATTTCGGCGTGCGTTTCGGGATCGGCGGCGCGTAGCCTGGTTTCGAGATAGAGATAATTCCAGCAGATGATGGCGTTCTTGATCAGGCGGTTGCAGGCTTCGGCTACCTGCTGATCCTCCTGGACGGTAAAGATGAACTCACGCGGACTGCCGACGGCCACCGCTCGGGTAAACCGGTTGGCCAGTTCGACCTTGTTGAGCATGGCTTCGATATCCATTCGCAGTTCGACGCCATCGATGTAGCGCAGGATGAACAGGGTTTTGACGATGCGTCCGAAAGCTTTGAGGGCGGTGTAAAGACTGTTCTGCCTGGAATATGAATTGAGCCGCCGGAATATATCCGACGCCGTGGTTTCCTTGAGCCTGATGGTGACCATGAGCCGGAGAATTTCGTCCCAGTGGGTACGGATGATGTTTTCGTCAACATATTTGTCGGGTTGGACGGCCCAGTTCTTCCGATTTTCGTGCGTCATGGACCTGAAGCCATACAGGGTTTGATGCTTCAGGCCCTTGATCCTGGGGGCATAGGCAATGTCGATGAGATAGGTGGCGCCGAAGATCGCTTCGGAATAGCCATGGGTGTCCGTCGAATGGATCGTCGATTTCACCACGTCGTTGTGCATCAGACCGTCGATGACGTAGGCGCTGTCGCGTTCGGCGGCGCTGAAGACGGTGGAATACCAGAGCAAGATCTTGTCGCTGACATAGGTGTAGGCGCTGCTTCCCTGACCTTTCCCAAAATATTTGAAGGAATGGCTGGCATCGAGGCTATCGCCGGTTACCTCGAACTTCTGGCCGTCACTGGCCGTGTGGGTCTCACCGGCATGGCGCCGGTAGATTTCCGGGAGATCGAGGCTGTCCATGAGGGCGAGGATGCGATCGTTGGCAGCAACAAGATTTTCGCGGGAGAAGTGCCAGTTGACGGCGTGATCCAGAGCGTCCTCCTTGATCGCACCGGATATTCGGGCCATTTTCCGCAGGCCGATCCCGCATCCCAGGCCAATGACGCCGGCCAGGAGAACGGCGGTCGAAACCGGGCGGGCGTATTGCTGGCGCAGATGCGACAGGCTGTCGGCAAAACCGCTAGCGACGTTGACCGTGTTGAGGATCTCGGAGAGCGGCACATAGTGCCGTTGCGGAAAGAGCCTGGAAAGGGCAGTCGTCTCGATCTCCTCCTGCTTGGGCGTGTTGAGCTTGATGTGGCCGGCAGCCGCGACCGTCGCATGAAGGTTTCTGCCGTCTGCGATATTGCTGTTGGTGAGGAGAAACTGGTCGCTCAGGGCTTGCTTCAACGTCGCAAGCACGGCGTTCGGGTCCGAGAAACGCGCCATTCCGGCGCGTTCCAGTAATTGCTCACGATCGCGCTGCCAGCGCTCTGTCCCGATCAGATAGCTATCCAGGGGCTGATATCTGTGAGATTGGGGCAGGTTTACACCGCCGGCTTTGATCGCCCTGGCGACGTGCTGGAACAGCATGACCTTATAAAGCGACGGCCTGAATTCCGCGCCACTTCCCACGGCCTTGCGCTCGTCGGGATCGAGAAAGCCTGATGGCGCCGATCGCGTCACCTGGCCATCGGCCTTGCGGAAATGCACCAGCGCCGCCAGCAGCGGCTTGATATGTGTTTCCGTCTGGAAGGACAGAGACTTCATGACACCCGACACCTGGTTTTGCAGGCGTCGGGATCTGGCTTCAAGAATGTCGTAATAGCGGGCGTCCTCGTTCTGCGATACGCTCGCGTCATCCTTCATGTCTTTCAGAATGGCATCGGACAACACTGGCGCCGCATCGACCGGGAACAGCAAGAGATGCAGGCTCTGCAGCTTGTCAGCGTCTGTGAGGTCGTCGGCTTCGAACACACCGCGCAGGGTGGCCATGGCCGATTGGAAATGATCTTCGAAAGCCTGTATCTGGGCCCGGAGCTTTGCGGCCTGAGACTTTCTCTCGACATAGCACCAGTCCTTGAACTCGCGGCTTGCCGCAGTCTCGGTAGCCTTAACGGAGCTGAGTAGCGTGGCCACCAGATTGTCCTGCAGCGAGAAGTATTGATGGACGACGAAGGCGATGAGGTGAAGATAGCGGTCTGCCGGCTTTCGACGCCGCAGATCGTGGGGATCCGATTTCATGACGGCAAGCGCGTAATTGCGGGCGCTGCTTCGATCCCAACCCAGGGCCGTAATGACCGGTTCGAGCTTGTGAAACAGGTCGGAGAGCTCCGTGTGATTGGCCAGCCTGTCCTTGACCGAACGGGGACGAACGGATTGTGAATTCTGCTTGAGGGCCGCCAGACGGCTCCGCGCGATCCCGTCTGTTTCCTCACCATCACCCAGAAGCAGGTCGAGTTCCCGGCCGAGTGCCGGTGGCAGGTGGGCATCGACCAGAGCCATCTCGCGCGTTCTGGACCGCCCGATCGCCAACAGGATCAAATCCTGCAGGCGCCGGTAGCCCGGCAAGGCAATCCGATTTGTCAGCAGATGGTCGACGGCAGCCTGGAAGATAACCTTCGGTTTCTCGTGAGCCCTGACCTTCTGGTCGATCATGAGAGACAGATGCGCTTCACCATCGCCACCGAGCGTCCGGAAACCGGCCAGGCGCTCTATTATCCGCTCGTGGCGTTGACGTGTCCGGTCGGGATAGGCGGCGGGTGCAAACATTCCCGCGTCATGCCCCAGCCGACTGGAGACATGTGCAATGTCGTTGTCGTGGAATGTTTCGGGGGCAAAGCAGCGCCGGCCATGACGGAAGTAGCCGGCATTTAAACAGAACCCGACCTGGTGGGCTGGATCCCGCAGTCGCTCGATCTCTTTTTGAAAGCCGAGTGGCAAATCGAAGGCAGCCTTGCGCTGGGCAGCGTTCATCCGGGGCGGTGTGTCGAAAGCGTTCTGTTCGCCGGGCGAGAGAATTTGCATGCGTGGCATAAGCTGCGTCTCTTTTCGTTTTGGATAGGGTTTGCTATCCTTTATCTGTGAGACGGGATATGATACAAAATCGATCATGCTGGCGGGCTGTTTCGCCAGCGTCACACAAACGACCGTCTGTGAAACACTCATGAAGCTCGGATATGCGCGGATTTCCAAAGCAGACGGCTCGCAGACCCTCGACCTTCAGATGGATGCGCTCACGGCGGCCGATGTCACTCCCGACCACGTCTACAAGGACGAAGCGTCTGGAAAGCGGGATGATCGTCCGGGGCTGGAAGCCTGCCTGAAAGCGCTACGGCCAGGCGACACACTTTATATATGGAAGCTTGACCGGCTGGGACGCGATCTCAAGCATTTGGTCACGACCGTACGCAGTCTGTCTGAACGAGGCGTCGGGCTTTGCGTCCTCACCGGCCAGGGCGCCGATATAGACACCACCACATCAAGCGGCAAACTGATATTCGGGATATTCGCGGCACTGGCCGAGTTCGAGGGCGATCTCATTCGCGAACGCACAATGGCGGGTCTCGCCGCTGCCCGCGCACGCGGACGTAAAGGCGGCCGCCAATTCGAGCTGACCAAAAACCAGATCCGCCTGGCCCAGTCTGCGATGGCCAATCGCGACACGAATATCGCTGACCTATGCCGTGAACTCGGCATTAGCCGCGCGACGCTCTATCGCTACGTCGGACCGAACGGCCAGTTGCGCGATCATGCAAAGCGGGTCCTCAAAGTCGCGTCCGGCACTCCGAATGCCCTCAGTGCTTGACCGAAATTCCTATGTCGCGTTCGGTACTTTTGCGGGGATGGACCCAATCTTTCCCCTTACATTTTCACTATTGCTCATTGATACTTGTCACTGGGCAGGGCTACGAACTGTTTATTAGGGCGAAGGCGGCGTATTTTTCGTCAAGCCGAATCAGGTTGAGCAGCTGGCGCGGCGCGCCGAAATGCGTCCAACTCGCCGCAGGCCGCGTCCACTGCGCGGATCAGGGGGTAGGGCGTCAGGTCCACCTGGAAGCGGCGGGCGCTTTCCACCTGCGGCACCAGGTAGCAGTCGGCCAGCGTGGGTGTGTCGCCAAAGCTGTAGCGGCCGCGCTTCGGGTCGACCGCCAGCAGTGCTTCGTAGGCATCGAAACCGGCGCTGATCCAGGTGCCACACCAGGCGTTGATGGCGGCCTCGTCGGCGCCGAACGTCTTGCGCAGGTACTCCAGAATGCGGCGGTTGTTGATGGGGTGGATGTCGCAGCCCACGATGGCGGCCAGCGCGCGCACCCGTTGGCGGCCGTCGGCGTCGGCCGGCAGCAGCGCGGGCGTGGGGTACTGTTCCTCCAGCCATTCGATGATGGCCGGCGACTGGATCAGCACTTGCGCGCCCGTGTCCAGCGCGGGCACCAACTGCTGTGGGTTCAGCGCCTTGAAGGCGTCCTTTAGGTGCTCTTCCTTGCCCAGGTGCACGGCCAGGTACTCGTAGGGCACGCCCTTGAGGTTGAGCGCGATGCGCAGCCGGTGTGACGTGCCGCTGCGCCAGAAGTTGTACAGCTTCATCGCGTGCAGGCTCACTCGGCCGGGCCGACGGTCAGGCTGATCTCGGCAATGCCTTCCACACGGCCGATGATCTTGTCACCCGCCACCACGGCGCCCACGCCTTCGGGCGTGCCGGTGTAAATCAGGTCGCCGGGTTGCAAGTGGTAGTAGGTGGAGAGGTCGGCAATGATCTCGCGGACGTTCCAGATCAGCTTGTCCACGTTGGACGACTGTTTGGTCTGGCCGTTGACTTCCAGGGCGATCGCGCCCTGCTCCACCACCACGCCTTGCATCGGCACGATCTCGGAGCAGACCGAGCCTTCCTCGATGTCCTTGCCGGTGTCCCAGGGGCGGCCCTTGTCGCGTGCCACCAGTTGCAGGTCGCGCCGGGTCATGTCCAGGCCGGCGGCGTAGCCGTAAATCAACTCGTGCGCCTGGTCTTCGCTGACGCGGAAGCCGGGCTTGCCGATCGCCAGCACCAGCTCCATCTCGTAGTGGTAGTTGCTGGTGCGCGGCGGGTAGGCCACGGTCGCACCACTTTCCACCAGGGTTTGTGGCGATTTGGTGAAGTAGAACGCTTGTTCGACGCTTTTGTCGACCGGACGGCCCATTTCCACCGCGTGGGCGTGGTAGTTGCGGCCGACGCAGAAGATGCGGTTGATGGGGAAGCGCTCGGTCTTGCCACGAACGGGCAGAGACTGGACGGGAGGCGGGTTCCAGAGGTAGTTGCTCATTTGCTTTCCTGTTGTGTGGTGCTTCGCGGCGGCTCAGCCGCGGTTTTCAAAGACGCCCAGCTTGCGGTGCAGGGGCGATTCGTCGGCCATGAAGATGAAGGACGGCTGGTCGGCTGAGAGGTTTTTCAGCGTCACCTCGGTGTAGCCGGGGGCGCAGCAGGTATCGGCTTCCCTCAGGGCGAAGGTGGACTCGGCGATGCGCGCCTCGCTGCGGCCTTCGATCTGGTGGAACACCACGGCGGGCGAACGCACGGGCAGGCGCAGGGTCTGGCCGGGCTTGAGCATCAGGGCGTAGAAGCCCAGGATGTTCTCGGCGTCGTCACCCGTTTCGGGGTTGACGTAGGTGACCTGCACGCATTCCTGCTCAGGCTGGTCGGCCGCCAGCGACAGCAGGGCGGCACGGGTGTCGGCCCAAGGGTAGCGCAAGAGAGGATAGCGCTTGTCGCTGCGCTGGAACACGGGGGTTGGCACCACGCCCGCACGGGTCCAGGCGCAGTCGCCCCGGCCGGGGTCGACCTGCTGGCGCTCGCCGTCGATGTGGTAGCTGGCCTCCATGTAGTACACCAGCGGCAGGTCCAGCACATCGAGCCACACCACGGGCTCGTTGCCGTCGTGGCCGTGCTCGTGCCACAGGCCGGTGGGCGTGAGGATGAGGTCACCCCGGCTCATGGGGCACTTCTCGCCATCCACGGTGGTGTAGGCGCCCTCGCCCTCCACGATCATGCGCACCGCGTTGGGGGTGTGGCGGTGGCTGGGCGCCCACTCGCCGGGCAGCAGCAACTGCATGCCCAGGTATATGGCGGCGCTGGCTTGCATCTTCTCCAGGCCGTGGCCGGGGTTGGCCAGCACCAGCACGCGGCGCTCGGCCTTCTCAATGGGGGTCAGCTCACCGGCCTTGAGCAGCAGCGGCTTGAGCGTCTGGTAGGACCAGTAAGTCGGCTGCGTCTGGCGGGTCGGGACATTGGGCGGCAGCACCGCGCGTAGGCTGGGCCATAGCGGCACCAGGTTAAGTTGTTTGAGTTCGTCTCGGTAGTCCTGCGGCAGGTCTTCCAGTCGGCCAAGTTCGTGACTCATGGTGATACGCTCCTCTTCATCAAGCATGTGGATAGGGGAAGCCGATATCCCTCACGCTTCGATCAGACCAAAGCAAGTATCGGCAATTTCTGAATCCGACCGCAGTCGGAAAAAGGGGCTCGTAATCTGTGTGCATCGAAATTTGATCGAGGCCGCTGCCCACGGCTGCCCCGCGGCATGGCTGGCCGCTCATGGAGGCTGGCCATGCTTTATTTATTTCTCTAAAAAAATCAGATCAAACCTTCAGCCGACAATGTGGCCCGGACTGCTGGACGTTCAGCCACGCGGTTGAGGTAGCCTTGCAGGCCGGGCCAAGGCGAAAGGTCCACATTCACGTAAGCCCCCCAGCCAAGCACAGTAAACAAGTAGGCGGCCACCACGGAAAAGTCGTTCCCCATGGCCCAAACCTTGTCACCGAGCATCTGCTCGGTATGGGCAAGACGGCTTTCCAATTGGGCCTTGATGACTGGCTTGGCATCCTGTGGAAACACCGGGCTGAACAGCGCTCCGAAGCTTTTATGCAATTCGGTGGAGATGAAATTCAGCCATTCCATCAGTCGGTAACGCTCCAGCGAGCCAGCTGCCGGTGCCAGGCATTTTTCTGGCACACGGTCAGCGAGGTATTGAACGATGGCCGGCCCTTCGGTGAGCACCTGCCCATCATCCATTTGCAAAGCGGGGACACTGCCCACGGGATTGACGGTCTTGTAATCAACACCAGTCTCAGTCACCTTGGTGCCGAGATCAACCTTTTCTAGCTGAAAGTCAAATCCACCTTCACGAAGGATGATGTGAGGCGACAATGAACATGCGCCGGGGCTGTAATAAAGCTTCATGAGACTCCTTAAAATCAAGGCGTGGTTGAAAAATCAGAAAAATCGATGCACTGAGAATTTATGGTTGCGTTTCCTTTTGCAACCTGCTCTCAAGCATGAAAAGGCGGTCATTTCCCCACCACATTTGATCATCCCAAAACACGGTGGGAACCCCGAAAACCTTTCGGTCAATGGCCGCCTGCGTCTCTTCGTCGTATGCCTTGGCGGCATTTTCGCTGTTCAAAAAATCTTCAAATTCACCGAGATCCCAGTTTAGCTTGTCGCATACCTCAGCCAGCAAGCTATCAGCATCCAGTGCCCACCCTTTCCCCCAAGCCGAATCGAAAACAAGGCGAACATATTCAGCGGCTCGCTCCCTGGCTGCCGGGTAATACAGTCCGGCATTCACCCGGCGGCTGTTGAAGTTAGGGGGGAAAACCAACGGAATCCTATAGAGATCGGCCCATCGCTGCAAATCCACCTTTAAGTAGTCAAGCTTGACCTTGAGATCCCGATTGGACGGCCCGATGTTGCCAATGGCCGTCTTTGCTCGCGCCAAATCAATGGCGTGATACTGGATGGGGAATCCATAACGCCCCGCTAGCACCGACAAACGGTGGTTTGCCAGGTACGAAAAGGGGCTCAAAAAATCGAAATAAAAATCAACCATCATGCTCAGGCTCTCCCAAAAAAAGACGGCAGAAATGTGGAGCTGCTTCAGGGCAAGCGCCACATCCCGCGCTCTTGGCGCTTTTACGGCGTACTCGCATATTTGATACTCGCCGATTCCTCCAATCCAGAGGACGCCCAGATCAGCCAGCTTTGCTGATCGGAGATATCTGACTCAGGACCTGGCCTCGCCTCACTTCTTTTTCGAGCCGGTTGCCGTTTTGGTTTTCTTCAATTCCTCGGCGTACTTGGTATGCAGTGCGGCCCAGGCGTTGCCTGATTTTCGAGCACCTGCAAGGTATTCATCTGGTACCAGCGTATAGGGTGGCCGGCACGGCCCCGCTTTGAGCCAACCCGCCTCGTCCATTCGTGCTTTTTCGAGACCAATGTTGTATTTCGAGAATTCCGAGAAATCGCCGCGTGGAAACAGTGTGGCATCGGCTGCGCGCATGTCATCTGAAATAGCCTTGGCCTTGGCCCAATCACCTGTATTTTTGGCCTTTACCACCTCATCGCGCAGCACAAGGGCGGTCGCTGGGCCGCACATGGAACCGCTAGACCAGAAAGCAGTCATGCGCTCGGGATTGATCCGGGCCGCAGCGTAGTAGTCATCCTCATGCGGAAGGAAGCGAATATTTGGGGCCAATTTCAGATCCAAGTCCAGCATCCCGATGCCCAAGTACTTGGCTGTGACAACCTGCGGGATTTTGGACATTTCGGCCCAAAACGGGCGAGGAAAATCAAATTTGAAAGCCTCCGGGTTGGCGTAGACAGCGATGGCTGCATCTGGCACTGCTTCCGCCACATCGCGATAAAATTGCACGGCAGTAGGCAGATCCATCTTCACCCACATCGGCACGCCGAGCATTGTTCCTTGGGCGCCAATGTCGATCAATTCGCGGGTCTGGCGTATGACTTCACGGGTATTCAAGGCCGTTGTGCCGCAGAAGTAGGGCACTCGACCGCGCGCGGTTTCCACGACCGTTGAAACAAAATCCCGCTTCTCCTCCCACGTCAGCGTCGCGCATTCGCCAAAGGTGCCGTGGCTCAGAATGCCATTGACGCCGGCCGCAATCAACTCCTCGACAATCCGGGCCGTCTCGTCGAGATCGACCGTGTGCGTGCTGCGCCAGTCCGAGGCATCCGGCGTGGACGGGGTCGGCATGATGACCCATGCGCCTTGAATATCCGCGGCAGTCAGGCGCACCGCTTTGTTCGTCTTTCTTGTCATTAAAATTTCCCTTGAAAATGGTGATGCAAACAGAATTTGGGAATCAATGTGGACCGATCAGAATCTCCGGCCAATCGCAATCGAGGTTAGCAGCGGATTCAACGTTACGCGGGCTGTAGCAACTTGAGGCCCAAGAAACCCCGATGCATCTGTTTTCAGATAAAGTTTTCGGATATCAAAGCTGACGAACCAGTCGCGGTTGATGTTCGCTTCTGCACCGATGTGGAGCACAGGTGCCCACGCATGATCTGCATCGAATGAGGTCAGATTGGCATCTTTGCTTTTCAGAATTCGGGTGTAGTTGATCCCCGCCCCCACGTACGGGCGAATCAATCCCATCTGCGGCAGGTTGTAGGTCGCCGACAAAACCGCAGGAGCATGTTGAACACGACCGAGCAAAATCGGAGGCAGCGTGCCTGCGCCTGTCACTTTTGTGGTGGGTGGAATGCCAAAAATTAATCGCGCGTTCCAGTTATCGTTAATGATGTAGCCGAAGTCAAATGTCAAAGCGTTGTTGTCACTAGCGTCAGCGCTTCCACCCGGAACCCTTGTTCCGTCAATCGAAACTTTGGCGCTCGCATCGAAGGCTACGTTGGTGGCGCCGATGCGATATGACCAACGGGAATCCTCGGCATATGCGGGTGCTGAGCATCAGCATCCCAAGTCCTGCGAGGGAAATGGCTTCTTTGATCATCATTGTCTCCTTTTGTTATATGGAACAGAATGGGAAAAACAGATGCGATCGATTTCGCATCTTTTGCATGGCTAGCTCAGTTTGACGTCCAATCCATAACCGGTGGCCTCGATGGCGTGACCGAAAATGTCGCCGACGTAATATTCCGATTCAGCAATGGCGGGGGCGCCTCGCCACCCAGGTTCGATCAGCCAGCCGGAAGGTGTTGCCCCGTAGAACGTCAGCGCCTTATCGTTGGAATGGATGCCCAATTGCAAGGCAATGTCAATCTTTTCCTTCGTGAAAAGCTGGTGTGTGCAACCCAAATCTTCGATATGGGTGTATTCAATCATCAGATGATTGATGCGCTTGGCCGCAGGCATTGCGCCGAACGCGATGGAGTGATCGCGAGCGTTGCAATGCATGAAAGTCAGTTCAGCGGTCATGCCGTTGGGCAAAGGAAGGCGGTACTCGACATCTCCACGAAATCCCAGCAAGCTATAGAACTTACGCGCCGCTTCAACATCATTCTGACGCACGATGCAGTGGCCTAGGCCCTGATCGCCGGTTAGAAATTTTCCGTGCAAGGGACGACCGGGGTGGAAGGGATTGTTCAGGTCAATCCGAGGTCCCCAGAAAATCTCGGTCGGGTTGCCCCCCGGATCTTCTGTCTTCATCAGGCCCAGTACCATCCGTTCTTGTGCTTCGGCTTTGTCGCACACGTGGACTTTGTAGCCTGCGTCCACGAGCTTTTGACCCAATGCCTCGAATTCCGGTTGACCGGCGACACGCCAGCCCAGGTATTCAAGGTCATCTTGACCATTGTGATGGACCACGATTCTGTGGTGCCAATTGTCCATTCGCAGATAGAAGCGGTCCTTGTCACCTTCATCGAGGACTTGAAGCCCCAGCATGTTCGCGGCAAAGGATTTCCACGCTGCGGGATCCTTGACCGAAATGCCCATGTATCCTAGTTCAATGACTGCTGCTTGCTTGTTCATGGTTTAACTCCTTTGTTGCTTCGGCTTAGAAGGGATACTGCTGTTCGAACGGTTCAATGGTTAGCCATTTGAGCTCCGTGAACTCGTCGATCACCGCGCGTCCATCGAAGCGGCCATAACCGGTGGCCTTTGTGCCGCCATAAGGCGCCTGCGCCTCGTTCTGTACGGTGGACCCGTTGATATGGACCGAGCCGTATTCGATCGCCATACCCACGCGCAGGGCCCGGTTGACGTCCCGGCCAAACACGCCCGATGACAGGCCATATGCACTGTCGTTGGCAATACGGATGGCATCGGCTTCGCCCTTGCAACGAACAACCACAGTGATGGGACCAAAGGTTTCCTCATCGTAGATCTGCATGTCGGCTGTCACGTGGTCCAGGATCGTGGCGGGCATGACCGCACCCTCGGCCATACCACCGCACACGACCTTGGCACCCTTGTCGATGGCATCTTTCAACAGGCCATTGATCCGGTCCCCCGAGTTGGACGACACCATCGGACCAATGACGCAGTCCCCGGTCACGCACGGATCGCCTGCACTCAACTTCTTGGTTTTCTCGACGAACTTCGCGACAAATTCGTCCGCGATCTTCTCGTCGACCACCAGGCGTTCGGTGGACATGCAGATCTGGCCTTGGAACAGGAAACTGCCAAACACCGCTGCCTTGACCGCCGCGTCGATGTCCGCGTCGTCCAGAACGATCAGCGGGGACTTGCCACCCAACTCCAGCAAGCAGCGCTTGAGATGTTGGGCCGCTTTCTGGGCGATGATGCGCCCCACGCGAGTGGAGCCCGTAAAGTTGATGCGACGAATCTCTTTAGACGAAATCAGCGCATCGGCGATATCGGGCGAGCGGTCCGGGGACGAGTTCAGATAATTGAGCACGCCAGCGGGCAGGCCGGCCTCCTGTACGCACTTCGCGATCAACGCGTGCGTGCCGGGGCTGAACTCGGAGCCTTTGAACACCACGGTATTGCCGCAGACCAACGGATACGCGATGGTCCGCGCCGCGAGCACTGCGGTGCCGTTCCATGGCGCGATACTCAAGATGGGGCCGACCGGCTGACGCAGCGTCATCGACAGGGTGTCAGGCTTGTCCGTCGGAATGGTTTCGCCTTGAATTTGGGTGGCTAGTGAGGCGGCTTCCCGGAATACATTGGCCGACAGGTGCACGTTGAACCCCGCCCACAGCGCGGAGGCTCCCACTTCCTTGGCCATCACTTCGATGAACTCGGGCGTTTTGCTCTCCATGACGTCTGCCACCTTCAAAAGAAGGCGCCGCCGCTCCGAGGGTCCGACGGCCTTCCAGGACTTGAACGCCTCTTGAGCGGCTCGAGCCGCATTGACCGCATCGTCCACCGTGGCGTTCGCGCATTGGGTCACGACCTCGCCACTGACAGGGTGCTTGCGATCAAATGACTTTTTGTCACTCGAAGCGCTCCAGGTGTTGTTGATAAACAATTTCGTCTTCATGGGTTGTCTCCTGGGAATGGGGTTGAAAAATCTAATTTGATTGAAAATTCACTTTCGGCCGAGCGCCATGCCGCCATCAATGCCGATTACGGTGCCAGTGATGAACTTCCCTTGTTCCCGGGAGGCCAGCAAAAGATACGGTGCCACCACGTCCTCGGGCCTTGCTGCGAACCCCAAGGGGGGTTAGGCCCTTGATCATGTCATCGATGCCGGGCATGTCTTTCATTTTGGTTTTGTCGAAACCGGCGCTTGCCGGGCCAGCCAAAGAAGTGACCGTGCCACCTGGCGCAACGCCATTGACCCGGATGTGCGGAGCCAATTCGTAGGCCAAAGCCTTGACCATGCCCAGCACCGCATGTTTGCTGGCAATGTAGCAAGAACCGCCGCCACCGACCGCATAGGAAGAAACGGAAGCCGTCACTACGACCGATCCGTTCGTCTTTTTGAGCTCCGGCAAGGCCGCGCTGATGCCGCTGAAATAGCTTTTGACGTTGATGTCAAATATCTCGTCGAAACTGCCCGAGAATTTCTCCCATGGCTCGTCGACGCCCAGCATGTAATCCCATATCCCGGCATTTCCGATGAAGCAATCCAGGCGCCCGAACTTGGCAACCGTCTGTTTAACCAGCTTCTCATTGGTGGCGTGATCACGGACATCGCCCGCCACGATCTCAATGTCGTCTTTGAATTCACTGCGAAGACCCGCCTCTTGCTCCTCGTTGCGAACGAGTGCAGATACGCGATAACCGGCTGCCTTAAAAGAGCGAACCAACTCGAAACCAATGCCCGAGCCGGCGCCAGTGATGGCAACAACTTGCTGTGTGTTCATGGCAATAAATTTCTGTTAAAAATAATCACGAATGCCCGCCATCCAGGCAGGCATCCCCAGGGCTCACAGGAAGATTAGCAGGTTGTGGGTCTGGGGAATGCGCTCCGGGTAGTCCACAAGACGTTCCACCAGTTGGATACCACCACCTTCGATGCGTTTCCATTTGTCTTCACGCGTTGCATAGAAGACGTCAACCTGGTTTCCGCGCCTGGCGCGGTGGAGAATGAGGTTGGAGCGGACATGCAGCAGATCCGGTGCACCCGTGTCCTTGGCTGCCATGACATTGGTGACGAAGCGAGTGAAACGCATCTTCGGGCTGTTGCCCCAATTCTGCGGGTCGAGCTGATGCTCAACTCGAACTTTCAGTTGCTGATAGTTCTCGTTGTAGATGTTCACCGCATCATTCAGTTGGTATCGACGCTCGGAAGTGGAGCGAAGTTCTCGCGAGATCACTTGGTATTTGATCTCGGGGGCAACGCAGTGTTCAAGCCAGGCTTTGTAGGCCTGAATGTCCAGCAGGTGCGCTTCGCGGGTCAGGAGCGTGTTGACTTCTTGCAGTAGTGCATCATCTTGTACGATGAAGAAACGGTGAAATTCTTCGGCGTCGTGCGCGGAGACCAGCTTGTCTTCCTGGGTATTGATCATCATGATTGGCTCCTGGATTAGCGATCAGTCGTCTTGGTGAGTTCGGTGTGCCAATTTCGGGAGGCATTTTCGAACTCGGCCCAATTGGAGCTGCTGATGTGAGCCTGGTAGGCACGGTAGAATCCGCGATAGCTGGTTTCGCCGATTGCCGATTTGCCAACGACGCCCGGATAGCATTCGTCGCCGTAGACGTCCTTGCCGAAACCCAAACTGGCAATCAGATCACTGTTGCTGGATTGGTATTTCTTGGCATTTTGCGACAACGTCTCCATGTTTTCGTTGTCGTCGCTTTCCCAGAATCCTGCTGGTCCGACAGTGCGCTGAACCGAGTCAGCCAAGCGACGCTTTAAGTCCTCAGGCATGTCTTTTTCTACGAAGGCATACGTCCAAACCTCGGTCGTGTTTTCATCGATCGGGTTCCAGACCTTGAAGACAGCGGAGCCGGTCAAAAAGCTGTTGTTCGGGAAAACCGTGCCGTTCAGATGGCTGCGGTAAATCCGTGCCCGGACATCGCCGATTTCTTTGGCGAGCTTTTCCTGTTTTGCGCCGCCGAATGCCATCATGTCGGGAACCATATCAGCGCTGTGGTGACCGGAGTAGGCGTCCCACAATACGCCAAGTCCACTGCCATACTTGCTGGTCATTTGCAAGCCCGCGCCTTCGGGTGGAAGCACAGCGTTGCCCGCAAGAGGAGTAAATATCGACTGCCCTGTGCGCAAAGACGATGCGTGCGTCCAACCAACGTGGTAGGCGTCACCTACAAAGTTTTCCGAAAGAGGCTTCCAGTTGGCCTTAACCACCACTTTGCCGGGGGGGCCTACAAGTTCCAGGCCACCAGAGTGCTTGAAGGTGGGTTCCAGGTACCAGGCTGCATCACCCAGATAATCGATGAGCGGGGGAGCTTCTGCATCAAAACAGCCATAGATAAAGCCATGAAAGCTTTCGATGCGGGGGACTTCTTTCAAGCCCAGGCATTTCTTTTTGATCGCATCTCCGTACAACTCTTTTTCAAAGGGAACGCTTTGCAGTTCGCCGTTGGAGCCATAGCCCCAGCCGTGGTAACCGCACACAAAGCCTTTCGCATTTCCGGCTTCAGCGTGAACTAGTGTCTTGCCCCGGTGACGGCAAACATTCAAAAAGGCTCGCACCGAGCCATCGTTCTGGCGGGAGACGATGACTTCATCGACGCCCATTTTGGCTGTGACATAGTCGCCGGGGGAGGGAATCAGACTGTCATGGGTCAGAAAAAGCCAGTTCCGCGCGAAGATGGTCTTCATCTCGTGCTGGAAAAGTTCTTTGTCGCCATGAATCAGGTGCTTTTGCGTCAGCCCTGCTTCACTCACTAAGTTTTGGTAACTCATAATTGCTTGTCTCCTCTTGTTTGAAAACGGGTAGTGATTGGGTTGGGTGGGGTGATTTCCGGATTTGGCTTTCCTCCTGCAAAGAGTTTTAGTCCAGCTTGAGCATTTAGTCCAGCTTGAGCATCACGCGCATGTTTTCGATTTTTACGGGGTAGGTTTTGATGTCCTGTGTCAGGGGTGTGCACAAGGCTTTACCCGTGCAAACATCGAATCGGCCTTGATGCAAAGGACATTCAATTTCCCGGCCTTCGAGAAAGCCATCGCTCATGCGGGCGGCGCCGTGAGTGCAGGTGTTGTCGGTGGCGTAGATCTCGCCCGCCACCTCGTAGAGGGCAATCTCCTTGCCGACGATATTGATGCCGATCACGTCGCCCTCGGGCACCTCGTCGCGGGCGGCGGCGTCGATCCAGTTCTCGCTCATTGGATTCCTTCTCAGATAGGGTAGATGATGGAGTTGGGAATCATTTCGCTGTCGTACACGCACAGGCGCGACTTCAGCTTGAGGCCCTCGGGCGTGCGCACGATCACGTCTCGGTAATAGCCGGCGTTGAAAATCGTGGAATCGCCGTCGTACTTGGTGCGAATCACGGCATAGCTGGCTTCGGCGGTGATGCGCTCGCCGTCCGCATCACGCTCCACTGACAGCACGCGCGGCGTGCCTACGATGTGGCGCTGGTAGTAGGGATCGTGGTACATGGTTTCCTTGACACCGTACACTCGGTCACGAATCATGGCCTTGCTCTCCAGCGCCAGCAGACACAGCGGCAAGTCCTGCTCGAAGTTTTCGCGCGGTTGCAGGCGGTAGGTGCCGGTCTCAATGAAAAAATCAGGCCACTTCTCCCAATTGGCGGAGTCGCACACCATGGCGTAGTCGCTGTACAGGTTCAGCAGTTCGAAATAGGTTTTGAAGTCGACCATGTTTATTCCCCCATCACCTTGCGCCAGTAGTCGTACATGCCGCGGATCAGCGTCTCGGTGACCATGTGGTCCGTGTCGCCGATTTCGTGACCGCCCATCTCGATCACGGTGCGGTGCGTCGGTTTTTGCTCAAAGCCTTCCTGCGACCACTCGATCACCTCGCCGTCATCGGCCGACACGAAGCCCGCCGGCCCGAACAGGTTGGCCTGGATCAGGCGGCGCTGGGTCCACTCCTCGTTGTCGTCCTCGAAGCCGAAGTGGGTCCAGACGAAATCGAAGGAGCCGTGACCGTTGGGCTGGATGTGGCGGGTCGATACGCTGTTGACCTGCTGCTGGATGATCACGCTGGGGAAGATCGTGGTCATCACCGCAGTCGGACCGCCCCACCAGGGCTCGGGCACGATGTCGAGCAGGCGCGGGTCGTTCACCTTCATCTGTTCCTTGAAGCTGTCCACGCCGGACACGACCTCCTCGTTCTTGCCGCCCTGACCGCGCGTGGAGATCATTGCGGCGTGGCGGAACTTGGCGTCCATCTTCAGTTCCGACTTGTTGTCGGCGCGCCAGAGCCCGAAGGTCGAGAACCAGGTGTGCAGCAGGCCCGGGTGGTAGGGGTCCTTGATGTTCTCCTGCATCAGCTTCCAGTTGCCCGGGATGCGCTGGCGGCGGTAGCCCAGGATCTTGAGCTTGCGGCCATTGAAGACGCGATCGAAGTAGTGCAGGATGGTTGGGCCCAGGAAGTCCTCGAAAGGCTCGACATCGTGGTCGAAAGAGGCAAACACTGCACCGCCTCGGGCGGCCACCTTGAGCTTGGTCAGGCCGTGTTCTTCGAGTTTGAAGTCCTTGGGCATGCCGCCGTTGACCTTGCCGTCCTGCTTGACGCCACGGCGGAAGGGCACGCCCTGCAGGTCACCCTTGAGGCTGTAGTTCCACTGGTGGTAGGGGCAGAAGAAGTCCTTGGCGTTGCCGTGGCGCTCGCGGCAAAAGCGCATGCCACGGTGGGCGCAGACGTTCTCCACCACGTTGATGCCGCCATCCGGATCACGCACCATGATGACCGAGCGCTCACCGATCACCGTTCGCTTGAAGTCGCCTGGATTCGGAATCTCGGCTTCCAGGCCTACATAGCACCAGTGGTTTGCATAGAACAGGCGCTCCAATTCGCGCTTGTACAGGTCTTCGCGGGTGTAGGCCCAGAAGGGAACGCGGCTGCTACCTTCGCCCGGCCATTTCGGATCTTGGGGAAACACGGGTTTTAATCGTTGGGGTTCACTCATGGCTTGGTATCCTTGGGTTGAATTGGGTTCGCATGGTGCCTTCGCTCAGACGCCGCTGGGATAGAACGCATCGGCATGGATGTGCCCGGGTACTATGCCTAGGCGAGCAACGAGCAGGTTCAGGGCCTCGACCATGGCCGGAGCGCCACACAGGTAGGCGCGCCATCCCGCCAAATTGGGCAAGTCACGGCCGATCAGATCGGTGACCAGGCCGGATCGATGACCAGGGCCGGCAGGGCCTGTTGCAACAACGACATTCACCTTGAGATTCGGAAACCTTGCAGCCAATGCGTGAAGGCGTTCCTCGTCATAGATGTCCTGCTCGCTCCGCACACCGAAGTACAGATGGATGGGGTTGCTCATCCCGCTTTCCAGTGCGCCTCGAACGATCGAAAGGACGGGCGCCAGACCTGTTCCACCCCCCACACAAAGCATGGGGCCGGTGTGCGTGCGCCGCAGATAGGCCGTTCCGAGGGGGCCGCTGATCCGCACCGAAGCGCCTACGGACAGTTCATTGAAAACGTAGTTGCTGACATGCCCGCCCGGAACCGCGCGAATCTGAAACTCCATTTCCGCATCGCTAGGCAGCCCGGCCATCGAATAGGGGCGGACGCATTCGGGCGTGAACTGCACCGTTGCGTACTGGCCAGGGCTGAACTCAAGCGGTTTGGCCAGTTTGATGCGCAGGCGCCGGATGTCATGGGTGGCTTCGTCTATCGCTGTGACCGTCCCCTTGACGATGCGCGCCGGGTGAACCACGATCTCGTCAGATTCAGGAATCTCGATCGTGCAGTCTTCGGTCAGAACCGCCTGACAGGCCAGGACATAGGCCCCCTTTCCTGCCTGCGGGCGCCCTGTCTCGGGGCCGTTATCGCGAAGATGGCCGGCAATCACACGGCAACGGCAAGTGCCGCAGCGGCCCGACATGCAGCTATAAGAAATGGGGACCTCGTTGGACCTGAGCACGTCAAGCAGGGTGCTGCCGGTCTCCGCGTTCAGATGCAAATTGAGGGGTTCTACTACCAGTTCCATGCAAGCTCTTTTTTCAGTTGTCTCCGAATGGCTGCGATTCTAGCGCGTCGATCGGTATAGCGCTATAGATCAAGTCTGATAGTTAAAATCACCAGCATGAATAATGGTGAGGCATCATGGATCTGCGCGACATCGACTTGAATCTGCTGGTGGTCTTCAACCAGCTACTGCTCGACCGGAGCGTATCGACGGCCGGCGAAAAACTGGGGCTGACGCAGCCTGCCGTCAGCAATTCACTTAAACGGCTGCGTGCGGCGCTAAAGGACGATTTGTTCTTGCGCACCTCAAAAGGCATGGAGCCGACACCGTATGCACTGCATCTTGCGGAGCCCGTGATCTATGCGCTCAACACGCTGCAGACGGCACTGACGACCCGTGACTCTTTCGACCCATTTGCCAGCACGCGCACCTTCAACTTGGCAATGACCGACGTCGGCGAGATGTACTTCATGCCCCCACTGATGGAAGCGCTTGCGCAACGAGCTCCTCACATCCAGATCAGCACGCTGCGCCCGAATGCTGGCAATCTGAAGGAGGATATGGAGTCCGGTGCGGTTGATCTCGCCTTGGGTCTTCTGCCAGAGCTACAGACCGGATTCTTCCAGCGGCGCCTCTTTCGCCACCGCTACGTATGCATGTTCCGCAAGGACCATCCAAGCGCCAAATCCCCCATGAGCCTGAAACAGTTCAGTGAATTGGAGCATGTCGGCGTGGTCGCACTCAACACCGGACACGGTGAGGTCGATGGCCTGCTTGAACGCGCAGGCATCAAAAGGCGCATGCGACTGGTGGTGCCGCATTTCATTGCGGTCGGCCCCATTCTGCACAGCACCGACCTTATCGCGACCGTGCCGCAACGTTTTGCCGTTCGCTGCGAAGTGCCTTTTGGTCTGACGACATCCCCGCACCCGGCCAAGCTGCCTGACATCGCCATCAACCTGTTTTGGCATGCCAAGTACAACCGGGATCCGGGCAACATGTGGCTACGTCAGTTGTTCGTCGAGCTTTTCTCTGAAGCATAAGCGTCCAGCAAGCCCATATTGACTGCCGCGGGCGGCCATAGCTGAGAATCAGGATGTCGGTGGTCTGCCAACCGATGCGGCAGCAGTTCTTCCATGCGACTGGCCTTGTGCGTAGGCAGCCGGGTCAGAACTGCCTTCACCCGCCAGTTTGAACACCGCCACCGTCTGCACCAGCTCCTCGGACTGGCCCTTCAGGCTGGAGGCCGCCGCGGCCATCTGCTCGACCAGCGCCGCATTCTGCTGCGTGACCTGGTCCATATTGGTGACGGCCTCACCCACCTGCGCTACTCCCTGGCTCTGCTCGGTGCTGGCCGCGCTGATCTCGCCCATGATGTCGGTCACGCGCCGGATACTGTCCACGACCTCTTTCATGGTGGCGCCGACCCGGTCCACCAGGGCGCTGCCTTGCTCGACCCGGCCCACGCTGTCGCTGATCAGGGTCTTGATTTCCTTGGCAGCCTCGGCGCTGCGCTGGGCCAGGCTGCGCACTTCGGCGGCCACCACGGCAAAGCCGCGACCGTGTTCACCCGCTCTGGCGGCCTCGACCGCGGCATTCAGGGCCAGGATATTGGTCTGGAAGGCGATGCCGTCAATGACGCCGATGATGTCGGCTATCTTGCGTGAGCTTTCGTTGATGCCGGTCATGGTGTTGACCACCTGGGCCACAGCTTCGCCGCCTTGGACGGCCACGGCGCTGGCGCTTTGCGCGAGCTGGTTGGCATGGCGCGCGTTGTCGGCGTTCTGGCGCACGGTGGAGCTCAGCTCCTCCATGCTGGCGGCGGTTTCTTCCAGGGCGCTGGCCTGGCTTTCGGTGCGCGCCGACAGGTCGTGGTTGCCCTGGGCAATCTCGGAACTGGCCGCCTCCAGGCTCTCGGCGTTCTGGCGCACATGGGCCACCATGCTGGAAAGGCTGCCCTGCATGTCCGCCAGGGCGGTTATCAATTGGCCGACTTCGTCGTTCGAACGCGTCACGATCTGCCCCGTGAGGTCGCCCTGGGCAATCTGGCCCGCCAGCCGCAGCGCCTCCTCCAGCGGCCCGAGCACCGCTTTGCGGATCGCCCAAAAGGAGGCCAGCAGCACCAGACCGCCCAGCAGGTTGATGCTGAAGACAAGCGCCTTGATGAAGCCGACCGCCTCGGCCACTAGCGGGGCGAAACGTTCGGAGCCATCTTGCACCACCGCCATGTCGGGTCGCAGCCGCTCGACCAGTGCCGGGCTCACGGTGCTGCCAGGTTCGAGCTCGATGATTTTCTTCATGCGCTCCAGGTCGCCAATGTCCTTGCTCGGCAAGTCAAGAACGCCACCAAAGCCGAACAAGCGGAACAACCCCTGCTCGACCTTGAACAACTCCACATCGACCTGCGCGGCAAGCCACTGCCCGTGCTTGATCGGCTTGAGCAGCAGGTCCTTGCCAACCGCCGGGGCCGTGTCACCCGAGCTTGCCCGCTGCATGGCGAGTGCCATCTGCATGACAGCCGCAAGATGTTCCCGCTCCAGGTGGTGGAAGCGCCCCGGCGGCCACCCAAACTCCCCCACTGATGGCCACCTCAAACTCCCCCACCTGAGTTGATCGGGGACAGGGGGTAAACGCCGGCGCCGCTGGCACCTGTTGGCAGGACAGTAGTTCTGGTCTTCCCCGAGGGGAGGCCAAGGAGTGAATGTCTTGAAACCCAACCAACGGGCCACCGTCTACACGCTGCTCGAGCGTGGCAGCACCCAGCGCGAGATCGCGCGCATCACCGGAATCGACCGCAAGACCGTCAGGAGTTACCAACGTCGCCGGCAGGCCGAGCAGTCAAATTCCCCCGGGGTGGCCACCGGCCCTGATGCCATGGCCGCTCACGTGGCCGCGCAAATTCCCCCACCCTGGCCACCGGCTCCCACGTCAGTGGCCGCCTCCCTATGCGAGCCGTACCGCGACTTCATCGAGGCCCAACTGCGTCTCAAGCGCAACGCCACGGCCATCTACCAGGACCTGGTCGATGTCCACGGCTTTGCCGGCCAGTACAACTCGGTCAAACGCTTCGTGGCCCGGCTGCGTCACAAGGAGCCCGAACAATTCGACCGCCTGTCCTTCCTGCCCGCAGAGGAGATGCAGGTGGACTACGGTGAGGGTGCACCCACCCGGGTGCCGGGCAGCAACCGGTACCGCAAACCGCGCCTGTTCGTGGCCACGCTGCGCTACTCGCGGGCCAGCTTTCGGCACGTGGTCTGGAAGTCCAGCCAGCAGGTCTGGGCCGAGCTGCACGAGCGCGCGTTTCGCCACTTCGGTGGCTGCCCGCAGTACGTGGTGCTGGACAACCTCAAAGAGGGCGTCATCAAACCCGACCTGTATGAGCCCGAACTCAACCCGGTCTATGCCGCCACCCTGGCGCACTACGGCGTGGTGGCCGACCCGGCCCGGGTGCGTGACCCCAACCGCAAGGGTACGGTAGAGCACGCCATCGGCCACACCCAGGCCACGGCCTTGAAGGGCCGGCGCTTTGAGTCCATCGAAGAGCAGAACACCTTCCTGGCGCAATGGGAGAAGAATTGGGCAGCCAAGCGCATCCACGGCACCGAGCGGCGCCAGGTGCAGGCCATGTTCGCGGAAGAACGCCCCCACCTCAAAGCTTTGCCACTGCTGGGCATGCAGTATTTCGAAGAGGTCCAGCGCACGGTGTGCGACGACAGCTGTGTGCGGGTGGAGCACAGCAGCTACGCCGCGCGCCCGGCGGTCATCGGATCGAAGGTGCGGGTGCGCATCTTCGCCCAGCGCATCCAGATCTTTGATCTGCAAACCGGCACCTTGCTGCGCAGTCACCCCAAGGCTGAACGCCCCGGCACCGTGGTGCTGCCCCAGGATGAGCGGGTGTTCAACCCCTCGCGTGAGACCCGCCTGATCCTGCGCCAGGCCGGCCAGATTGGCGAACACGCCGCCCGGCTGTGCCAGTTGCTCTTTGCCATCGAGGGCCGGGTGGGCCAGCGCAAGCTCTGGGGCATCGTCGGCCTGGTGCGCCGATATCCGGCGCATTGTGTCAACGCCGCTTGCGCCCAGGCTCTGGAGCAGGGCATCTACAGCTTCAAGCGCGTCCAGGCATTGACAGAGGCGCTCTTTGCCGATGCGCTTGAAGCCATCGAGACCCAGGCCGGTGGCGAGCATGTAACGCCCACCACGGCGACCCTGACCCAGCAGCACGAGCTGATCCGCGATGCCGATGAATACGGTGACCTGTTTGCCCACGCTGCGGCCACCGCCGCAGTTGGGAGCCAGCCATGAACATGGTCGAGATCGAGCGCGCGCTGCGCCAGCTGCGCCTGTCGGGTATTGCCGAGACCCTGTCGACCCGCGTGATGCAGGCCCAGGTCGCCCAGGAGCCATTTCTGCAGACCTTCGCCGCCATGCTTCAGGATGAGCTCGACCGGCGCCGATCGCGCCTGACAGAGCGCCGCTACAAGCGCTCGGGTCTGGACGAGAAGGTCAGCCTGGCCGACTTCGACTGGCGTTTCAACCCCAAGCTGCCCCGCGCGGCCTGCTTTGAGCTGCACACCCTGAAGTTCATCGCCGAGGGTTCCAACGCGCTCATCGTCGGTAAACCCGGCACCGGCAAGTCTCACATTGCCAAGGCCATCGCCTACCAGGCCACGCTGGGCGGCCACGATGTGCGTTACCTCGAGGCCGACGCCGAATTCGCCCGCTACGCGCTGGCAAGTGCCACCGAGCGCATCGGCCTGCTCAAGGAGTGGGTGGAGCCTGACCTGATCATCTTGGACGATCTGTTCCTGGCCAGGCGTATCAGCGAGCACGCCGCCGAGGTCCTGCAGGCCATCGTGCATCAGCGCTACAAGCTGCGCCGCGCCATCGTGGTGACCTCCAACCGCGTGGTGCAGGACTGGGGTCGCTATCTGGGCGACGCCACAATGGCGACCACCATCCTGGACCGCCTCATGCACCGCTGCACGATGCTGGAATTCGAGGGCAAGAGCTACCGGCTCAAAGAGGCCGCCGCACGCATCGCCATCGGCACTGAGTCGTCATAATCCAACCGGTCTTGCCTGGGGAATTTGGGGTGGCCACAGGTGGGGGAATTTGGACTGGCCATCGGGGGGAAGCGCGCGGCCTTGCCAAGGAATCGCCCCCCCAACATCACCAGCAGTGACACCGTGAGCACGGCGACCATGCCGAACAAAAATTTCTGGCGCAGGGTGAATTGGGGCATGGGTTGTGTTCTTTCAGTGGAAAGGGGGGTCTCCTCGTTTTCAGTGCAATAAGTGACGGTACGAAAAGCTAGCACTGGCGCGGAGGTGGTGTTGGTAGATCGTTGATTTCATTGACTTTCCTGTTCACTTTCAAATCTGCGATTCGTGGCGTCAAACCGTGGTCGGTTTCATCCATTGGTGCCAGTTATCGATGCATTTGGCCGCGAAGGCAGGATTTGGTCAGCATAGCGGTCAACCGGGAAGCGAAACACACCCCGCAAGTTGATGCTCTCCAGCCTGGTGGGCGCAATCTTCCCGATCAGTTCCGGTGGAATGACCTGGCGGCGGTTCGACCAGCGATCCAGGACCGCCTGCATCTGTGAGGTATTCCACGCCATCACGATGTTGGCCATCAGGCTCAACGCATCGGCCACAGCCTGCATTTCATCGACACGTTTGGCCTGCGCCGGGCTGATCCGGCCGGTATAAATGGCGCGCTTGAGGGCGTTAACAGCCTCGCCCCGATTGAGCACCCGGCGCAACTCGTTCCTGAAAGCGTCCTTGACAAAGTAGTCAGCCAAAAACGCCGTACGCAGCAACCGCCCCAATTGCACGCCAGCCTCATAGATTGGATCGCCCTGGGCGGCAGAACCGAACCGCGCAAGAGCTGCCACCGCACTGGCATGTCCGCTCATGACCGAGGCTGCCAGGTGCACCAGACTATCCCAATGCTTTTCGATCAAAGCGACGTCGACATTGGCTTCGCACACCGCAGCGATTTCTGCGGGCACTTTGGTGCCGCGTGGCACAAAGAGGTGGCGCTGTTTGAGTTCCTTCAACCGCGGGCAAAGATCAAAACCAAGCAAACGGGCATGTGACATGGCAAAGTCGGTGTAGCCATGGGTATCCACAGCAAGCTGGCTGGTCTCCAGCTTTTCTTGGCGGATGACACCTTCAATGGCCACGCCCGCCTGGCGCTCATTGAGCACAAAGGGCTGCGCATGGAAGATGCCCCACCGGTCTTTTACATGGGAGTAGATTCCAATGGAAGGTGTGTTGCGCCGAGGATCAAGCCGGGCTTGCCACACCCGTTTGGTGGTCTCCATGGTCATCATGTCAGAAGATGCCAAATCGGACCGCCCCCAGGTGGCGGCAATCGGGTGTCGCTGCATGAATTCCAGCACAGCCTGGCAGGCCTGGCTCAGACGCCGTTCGTCCCGCGCCCAGCGCATGGCCTGGCGAATGCTGGTGGCAGACAATTGCGGAATCATGCGCGCGCATTCGACCGCAGTCAGACTGGTGCCGTGGGCCATGATGCCGGCATAGACCATCAGCAGCTCGTCGGTAGAGCGCGGCTCACGTCCGAGCATGATCCAGCTAAAGCGCACCTGGGCGTCAACGGCCAGAATCACTTCCGGCAATTGAACCTCACCGATGCGGTGATCCAAAGCCGCGCGCAGCTTGGTCACTTCTGGGTCTTCGTCCTCTGCGGGCAATGGCGACAAATGGAGTTCATCATCCACGCGCAGTACGCCACTGCGGGCTGCAGCGGCCACCGCATCGACACCGGCAGTTACTCTGGCCAGCAAAGGCTTCAAGAAAGTGGCAGCCTTGCTGGGTAACGATAGACGGGCATAGTGTTTCTTGGACTCTGCCTGCCAACGCTCGTCCGTGAAGAACAAGCGCGCACGACCCCGAAAGCTCAGGCTGTGCTCAATCCAGACCGAGCCATTGCGCACCGCGCGGCGCAGGGCAAACAGGGTGGCCACCTCCAACGCCTGAAACGCCCGTTCCCGGTCTGGGCTGGAGATCGAAACCTGCCAGATCATTCCCAGACTTGGTGCCACCACTTCAACTGGCAGCTTTCTGGATCCTTTGAGATATAAAGCTTGCAGCTTGGCAAGGTACTCGATGGCAGGATGCTCGCCGGTGGCCTGCCAGGGCAGCTTTGCAATGGCGACGAGCAACGACCGCACGGGGCGAATTCCATCAATCAATCCCTCGCGGACCAGGGAGGCCCTGCTCGGTGGTTTGCGTTTCTGGGTTTCGGTGATCAAGGCTTCAAGACGGGCACGCAACTCAGCATCTGGCACCGCACCTTGCGCGCTCAAGGCAACAAGTTCGCCGAGCAGCGTTTTGTACATTGCGGCCCAATTGACGGTAGCGGGGACATCGGCGGCAGCCTGACGCCACAGATCGGCGATCCGGCGCTGCACCATAAGGATCAACTGGTCTGTGGTGGTGAACAGGCAATACCGAAGAAAGCATGCGACCTCCACGGTGCGCGCTGGCTCTTTGATCTTGGCTCCGGCTGAGGGCGGCCTGGAGACAAGTCGGCGCGCGTAGCGGCGCAAGATGAGATCGGGGATGTCTGCCAGGTGCTTATGAACGTCCAGCGTGTAAAGCAGGTCGATGCGCTCCAGTACCTCGCTGATTTGGCGGGTTGAGTGTTTCGCCGGTGCAGCCCATAGCCAACTCTGCTGGGTTTGTCCATCTGGGCGCAGCTCTGAAACTGAGGCTCGCCAGCGATCAAGTGTTGCTGGATCAACGCTGGCGGCGATGGCGGTGCCTGTTTCAACTTCAAGCTGGGCAAGTGCCGCCGCAATCAGTGTCCGAATTGCCCGCTCGTGCACGATCACCAGCTTGTTCTTGTACAGCCATTGACGCGCCCGCACGAGTAGCTGATCGCGGTCGGCGCAGCGCGCCACTTCGTCGCGCAGTTCACGTACCAGTGAGCGGCGCTGGTGCTCGCTCATCCACTGGAATCCAAGGACCGTGCAGGCTACTTGTTGGTGATCGAATAGCGTGCGCCCGCGTTCATACATGGCTCTCAGCGAGGCGACTTCTGGTGCTGCAATGCCAAGCTCGTTGCCAAGGTGGCGCCACAAGGCTACTGGAATTACCCGAAAGGCACCGAGCAAACGCCCACTCATGCGCAGGAAACCAATATGGAGCGCCAGACCAAGCTTGTGGGAATCACCTCGGCGTGCATTGATTGCGTCGCGCTCGGCACCATCGAAGGTGAAAAATGCCTTCATCTCGAAGTCGCTGATATCGCGGGGGAGCCCACGCATCCCCAAAAACGTTGTGTGCCAACCCTGCATCGTGAACCTCAAAAGTGGGAGGCCACCATACCCGTTTACAAAGCGAACAGGAAAGTCAATGAAATCAACGGTCTACCCAGACCACCCCCGCGCCAGTGCTAGCTTTGCGTACCGTCACTTATTGCACTGAAAACGAGGAGACCCCCCGGTAGCGCTGCTGCTCGAAACTGCGGTCGCGGATTTCACCCAGGCGGTTGAAAAACACTGCCCTGGCCAGCGCATTGCGCGCCTCGCCCTTGTTCAGGCCGGCATGCACGCGGCGGCGCAGTTCCACGCTTTGCAGCCAGTCCAGGATGAACAGCGTGCGCTCGATGCGGCCCAGCTCGCGGAGCGCCACGGCCAGGCCGTTCTGGCGTGGGTAGCTGCCGAGCTTTCGGAGCATCAGGGAGGCCGTCACCGTGCCCTGCTTGATCGAGGTGGCCAGCCGCAGGATTTCGTCCCAATGGGCGCGGACGTGCTTGATGTTGAGCGTGCCGCCGATCATGGGTTTCAGCGCGTCATAGGCGGCGTCGCCCTTCGGGATGTAGAGCTTGGTGTCGCCCAGGTCGCGGATGCGCGGCGCGAAGCGGAAGCCCAGGAGGTGCATCAGGGCGAAGACGTGATCGGTGAAGCCCGCCGTGTCGGTGTAATGCTCCTCGATCCGCAAGTCGGACTCGTGGTACAGCAGGCCGTCGAGCACGTAGGTCGAATCGCGCACGCCGACGTTCACGACCTTGGTGTGAAATGGCGCGTACTGGTCAGAAATGTGGGTGTAGAACGTCCGCCCTGGGCTGCTCCCGTATTTCGGGTTGATGTGGCCGGTGCTCTCGGCCTTGCTGCCGGTGCGGAAGTTCTGGCCGTCCGACGATGAGGTGGTGCCGTCGCCCCAGTGCTCGGCGAAGGGATGGCGGAACTGTGCGTTGACCAGATCGGCCAGCGCCGCCCCGTAGGTTTCGTCGCGGATGTGCCAGGCTTGCAGCCAAGCCAGCTTGGCGTAGGTCGTGCCGGGGCAAGACTCCGCCATCTTGGTCAGGCCCAGGTTGATCGCGTCGGCGAGGATCGTGGTCAGCAACAGGTTCTTGTCTTTGGCCGGGTCGCCCGATTTCAGATGCGCGAAATGCCGAGTGAAGCCCGTCCATTCGTCCACCTCCAGCAGCAGTTCGGTGATCTTGACGTGCGGCAGGATCATTGCCGTCTGGTCGATCAGCGCTTGGGCGGTGTCGGGTACCGCCGCGTCGAGCGGCGTGATCTTCAAGCCTGACTCGGTGATGATGGCGTCCGGCAGCTCGTTGGCCGTCGCCATACGGTTGACGGTGGCAAGCTGTGTTTCCAGCAGCGTCAGCCGGTCGTTCAGGTACCGGTTGCAGTCGGTGGCCACGGCCAGCGGCAATTCGCTGGCCTGCTTGAGGCTGGCGAATTTCGCGGGCGGCACCAGGTAGTCCTCGAAGTCCTTGAACTGGCGCGACCCCTGCACCCAGATGTCGCCGGAACGCAACGCGTTCTTCATCTCCGACAGCGCGCACAGTTCGTAGTAGCGCCGGTCGATGCCGGTGTCGGTCATGACCAGCTTCTGCCAGCGCGGCTTGATGAACTCGGTCGGCGCGTCGGCGGGCACCTTGCGGGCGTTGTCGCTGTTCATGCCGCGCAGCACCTCGATGGCGTCGAGCACGTCCTTCGCGGCGGGAGCGGCCCGCAGCTTGAGCACGGCAAGGAATTCCGGCGCGTAGCGGCGCAGCGTGGCGTAGCTTTCGCCGATGCGGTGCAGGAAATCGAAGTCCTCGGGCTGCGCAAGCTTCTGCGCTTCGGTGACGCTCTCGGCGAAGGCATCCCAGGACATGACGGCCTCGATGGCGGCGAACGGATCGCGGCCCGCCTGCTTGGCCTCGATCAGCGCCTGGCCGATGCGGCCGAACAACCGCACCTTGGCGTTGATCGCCTTGCCGGACGCCTGGAATTGCTGCTGATGCTTGTTCTTGGCGGCGTTGAACAGCTTGCCCAGGATGCGGTCGTGCAGGTCGATGATTTCGTCGGTGACGGTGGCCATGCCCTCGATGGCAAGCGCCACCAGGGTGGCATAGCGTCGCTGCGCCTCGAACTTGGCCAGGTCGGCGGGCGTCATCTGGCCACCCTCACGGGCGATCTTGAGCAGGCGGTTCTGGTGCACCGACCGCTCGATGCCAGAAGGCAGGTCGAGCGCCTGCCACGCTTTGAGGCGTTCGATGTGTTCCAGCATGTGCCGCGAATTCGGTTTGACGGGCGATTGGCGCAGCCAGGCCAGCCAGGTCGTTTTGCCGTTGTCCCGACGCTTGAGCAGATCGTCGAGGCGGCGGCGATGCGCGTCCGACAGCGGTTCGGCCAAGGCATCGTAGATGCGCCGGTTGGCGCGGGTGATTGCTTCGGCGCTCGCCCGCTCGACGGCGTTGAGGGCAGGCAGAATGACCGACTGCTGCCGCAGGTGCTCGATCAAGGTGCTGGCCAGCACGATGCCCTTGTCGGTCTGCAAGGCCATCTCGGTCAGCAACTGGACGGCCTGCCGGTAGTGGCCCATGGTAAAGGGCTGGAAGCCGAACACCGTTTGCAGTTCGACCAGGTGCTCGCGCCGGGTCTGCTCCCGCTGCCCGTATTCGTCCCAGCTTTCGACGCTGACCTTGAGCTGGTCGGCGACCAGTTTCAACAAGGGCGGAAACGGCGGCTCATCGACGCCCAGGATGACACCAGGAAAGCGCAGGTAACAGAGCTGCACGGCGAAGCCCAGCCGGTTGGCCGGGCCGCGCCGCTGCCGGATGATGGAGAGGTCGGTTTCGCTGAACGTGTAGTGACGGATCAACTCATCCTTGGTGTCCGGCAACGCCAGCAGGCTTTCGCGCTCGGCGGCGGACAGGATTGAACGACGTGGCATATTTACTGATCCGTTCTCAAGTATTGATACAGGGTTTCGCGACTGATTCCGAATTCACGAGCCAGCTTGGTCTTTTGCTCGCCAGCCTCGACACGTTGGCGCAGTTCGGCAATACGCTCAGACGACAGGGATTTCTTCCTGCCACGGTAGGCCCCGCGCTGCTTGGCGAGCGCGATGCCCTCGCGCTGCCGCTCGCGGATCAAGGCGCGTTCGAACTCGGCGAACGCGCCCATTACCGACAGCATCAGGTTCGCCATCGGCGAGTCCTCGCCGGTGAAGGTCAAATGCTCCTTAAGGAACTCGATGCGTACGCCGCGCTGGGTGAGGCCCTGCACCAGGCGGCGCAGGTCGTCGAGGTTGCGCGCCAGACGATCCATGCTGTGCACCACGACCGTGTCGCCTTCGCGCACGAAGGCGAGCAGCCGTTCCAGTTCGGGCCGCCGTGTGTCCTTGCCCGACGCCTTGTCGGTGAACACTTTATCCACCTGGATCTGTTCGAGCTGCCGTTCTGGGTTCTGGTCGAAGCTGCTGACGCGGACGTAACCGATGCGCTGACCGTGCAAGGTATCCTCCTGAGGGAAATGTGTCAGGAAGAAATCTATGACCCTTGACGGCGCATGTCAATCAATTCGGAAGGCAACTCTATTCTGACGATTTAGCGCCGGATGGTCTGACGCCAAGTTAGGGTATACTCCAAGCTGACATCACAAAATCAAATCCCTCAAAGATGGCGTCAATTGCCTTGATGGGGTAAAAACTGGAGTGCTTCCAGGATGGGACATTCGGCAACGTCATCTCCAGTGCATCTGGCTAACGTGGTCGCCAGCGTCACCTCTATCTTCTGCAAATCTGCAATGCGGCGGCGGACATCTTCAAGGTGGAGTTCGGTTCTCGCCATAACCTCCGCGCAGGTTTGTGCACCGGTATCGGTGAGCGACAACAATGACCGTATCTCATCCATTGCATAGCCAAGGTCGCGCGCGCGCAGGATGAACTGCAACCTTTGCACCAGTTCCGGCGAATAGACGCGGTAGCCGTTGGAACTGCGAGGCGGCCCCGGCAGCAATCCCACCTTCTCGTAATAGCGGATGGTTTCGAGATTGCAGCCTGTTTTCCGGGCAAGCTGGGCACGCAAGATGCCGACCTGTTGCTCCATGAAAATACCTCTTGAGTCTGTAGTGGCTACAGAGCCTACACTGCGAATCACTCAGTTGGAACAAGGGATTCAAGCCATGGTCTCAACGCCGGAAGCGGGACAGCCAGCCCTCACCGAAAACCACGAGCCGAAGCAGGCAAACTGGGTTGCGGCGGGCGCATTGATCGGCGCGGGGCTCGCCTCGGCTTGCTGCGTCGTCCCGCTACTGTTGGTTATGCTCGGAATTTCCGGCGCGTGGATCGCCAACCTGACGGCGCTCGAACCTTACAAGCCCTATGTCGCAGGCGTAACGCTCGCGCTGCTCGGCTACGGCTTCTGGCATGTCTATTTCAAGCCGAAACCGCCCTGTGAAGACGGTTCCTACTGCGCTCGTCCACAATCGGCTTGGACCACCAAGGCGGTGCTGTGGCTGGGCCTTGCCGTCGCCATCCTGGCGCTCACCATCGACTGGTGGGCACCCTGGTTCTATTGAAAGGAAATACCCATGAAAAAGACAGTATGTATCGCTATGGCCGTGCTGGCTATGGCTGGCGGCGGGGTCGCCTATGCAGTTAGTGGCACGGCGCAAGATCGCCCCGCGGCTACCGCAACCGCTCAGAAGCAAACCACCTTTGCCATAGAGAACATGACCTGCGCCACCTGCCCGATCACCGTGAAGAAGGCGATGGAAGGCGTCGCCGGGGTAACGGCGGTCACGGTCGATTTCGCAGCCAAGACCGCGCGCGCAACCTATAACCCGCGCCGCACCAATGCTGCTGCGATTGCCGCTGCATCAACCAACGCGGGTTATCCGGCGCGCGCTATTCAAAACTGAGCGGGGCGCCGCCAGCGCCTCAAGAAAGCGATAAGCAATGAACGACTGTTGCAACCGCCCCGGGCAGGAAGGATTTGACGTGGCCGTCATCGGCGCGGGTTCTGCCGGGTTCTCCGCCGCGATCGCCGCTGCCGATCTGGGCGCGAAAGTGGCGCTCGTCGGTCACGGCACGATTGGCGGCACCTGTGTCAATGTTGGCTGCGTTCCTTCCAAGACGCTGATCCGCGCCGCCGAAGCGGTGCATGGTGGGCTTGCCGCCGCGCGCTTTCCCGGCCTTGGGGGCGCTGTCCAGATGGATGACTGGTCCGTATTGGCGGCGTCGAAGGACGATCTTGTCACGACGCTGCGCCAAAAAAAATATGTCGATCTGCTGCCCGCCTATGACGGTGTGAGCTATATCGAGGGCAAGGCACGCTTTGCCGATGGTGCGCTGATTGTCGGCGATGCGCCCATGAAGGTCGGCAAGGTCATATTGGCGATGGGTGCGCACGCCGCCGTGCCGCCGATTCCGGGGATGGACAGCGTGCCCTACCTAACCAGCACATCGGCGCTGGCGCTGGATCGCTTGCCCAAATCGCTGCTGGTGATCGGTGGCGGGGTGATCGGGGTAGAACTGGGACAGATGTTTTCGCGTCTGGGCGTTGATGTCACCATCTGCTGCCGAAGCCGCCTGCTCCCCGAAATGGACCCGGAAGTGAGTGCCGCGCTGAAAAACTATTTGGAAGCCGAGGGCGTGCGGGTTTGCGCAGGTGTCGGCTATCAGCGTATCGCCCAAACACAGAGCGGGGTCGAATTGACCTGCGAGGGGCATTGTGACACCGTCGCGGCGGAACAGGTGCTCATCGCCACCGGACGCCGACCCAATAGCGACGGGCTTGGGCTGGAGGAGCGCGGCATAGTGCTTGCCCGTAATGGTGGAATCGTCGTCGATGACCACCTCGAAACGTCGGTTCCAGGCATTTACGCGGCGGGCGATGTAACGGGACGGGACCAGTTCGTCTACATGGCCGCCTATGGCGCAAAACTGGCCGCGCGCAACGCGGTGACGGGCAACCAATACCGCTACGACAATTCCTCCATGCCATCCGTCGTCTTCACCGACCCGCAAGTCGCCAGCGCCGGCCTCACTGAAACGACAGCACGGGCGCAAGGCCTGGACATCAAGGTTTCGCTGCTCCCGCTCGATGCTGTGCCAAGGGCACTGGCAGCACGCGATACGCGGGGTCTCATCAAACTGATTGCCGACAAGGCGAACGACCGTTTGCTGGGCGGCCAGATCATGGCACCCGAAGGCGCGGATTCGATCCAGACACTGGTGCTGGCGATCAAACACGGCATGACCACCCTGGAATTGGGTGCAACGATATTTCCTTACCTGACCACTGTGGAAGGCCTCAAACTGGCGGCCCAAACGTTTGATAAGGATGTCGCCAAACTGTCTTGCTGCGCCGGGTGATTGCTCGGGGATCAACCGGCAACGAATGGCCTCCCTCCAGTGCAAGCCGCTTTGGTGTCAATTTTGTTATTCGCCTCAGCGGGAGAGCAAAATGGCACGACGCCGACTTCTGACCGGAGACGAGCGCCGGCGCCTGTTCGATCCTCCTGTCCAAGAAACCGCGATCATTGGGCATTATACCCTTTCTGCGGAAGATGTTGAATTGGTTGGGCGCCGCTATGGTCCAGCAAATCGCCTCGGTCTGGCTGCACAAATCGCTTTGATGCGACATCCCGGCTTTGGTCTGCAACCCGAGATCGGGCTTCCCGACGTCATTCTTCAGTACCTCGCGGCACAGTTATTCGTCGATCCTTCCTCCTTCTCTGCATATGGTCAGCGCGCGCAAACCCGTACCGATCATGCCGATCTCGTGGCGCGTTATCTTGGCATACGCCCGTTTCGACGCGGCGACCTGGCACTTGCCCTGAATCTTGCCGCGCAAGCCGCCGAGTATACAGACAGAGGTGAACCGATTGTTCGCGCCCTCATGGTTGGCCTGAAGGGTGAGCGGTTCATTCTTCCGTCAGGCGACACACTGGAACGCGCCGGTCTTGCTGGCCGGGCACGCGCACGCAAAGCTGCCGCAGCCGCAATCGTCGAAGGCCTCAGCTCTGCTGAACTGACACGGCTAGACGAACTCGTAATCAACAACCCGGATTTCGGCATGACACCGCTGGCGTGGTTGCGTAATTTCGAAGAAGCCCCGACTGCGGCCAATATCAATGGCTTGCTTGAGCGCCTGCGCTATGTTCGCGGCATAGGTATCCACCCGGTAGTTGGGGGCGCCATTCCGGAATTCCGCTTTGCCCAATTTGTCCGCGAGGGCGGCGTGGCACCGGCATTCCTGCTTTCGGATTACAGCGTCAATCGCAGGCGGGCGACGTTGACGGCCGCAGTGATCGACCTTGAGGCCAGACTTGCCGATGCCGCGATCCAAATGTTTGACCGACTTATCGGCGGCATGTTCACGCGCGCGCGGCGTGGGCGCGAGCGTCGCTACCAAGATAGTATTCAGTCGGTGGGGCAACTCATGCGGCTGTTTGGCGCCACGATTACAGCACTTGATGAGGCTGTCCAGAATGGCGGCGATCCGCTCGAATTGATTGACGAAGCGGTGGGCTGGCACCGGCTTGTTGCGGCAAAGGCCCAAGTAGATGCCCTTGCTGATCTTGCCGGCGAGGACGCACTGGTAACGGCAACCGAGCGTTACGCCACGCTACGGCGTTTCAGCCCGGCATTTCTGGACGCCTTCACCTTCAAGGCGTCTGGAACAGGGACGGCACTGATCAAAGCCATCGATGTCATTCGCGATGCGAACACACGAAAGTCGCGCGACCTTCCCGATGGCGTTCCACTGCCATTCCCCAATCGGCAGTGGAAGCGTCTCATCACCGAAAGCGGCCGTATCGACCGCCGACGTTATGAAATTGCGATCATGGCAACCTTGCGTGATCGTTTGCGCGCCGGTGATGTATGGATCGAGGGAACCCGCAACTATCAGCGCTTCGATGCCTATTTGCTGGGTCGGCGCGACGCCGCCAAAGTGGCGGATGTGCTTCCGTTCGATTCAAATGCTGCATCCTACCTCGCTGACCGGGCACGAAATCTTGACTGGCGGCTGCGCCGATTTGCCAAGCAGTTGAAAACAAACAAGCTTGAGGGAGTGTCGCTCGAACGAGACCGGCTCAAGCTTCAGCAAATGCCGCCTGTCACCCCACCGGAAGCTGAAGCCCTCGATCGCAAGCTCGATACCCTGCTTCCCCGCGTGCGCATCACCGAGCTGCTGCTTGAAGTCGCCGAACGCACTGGTTTTTTGAACGCATTCCGTGACCTGCGCTCAGGCAAGGAGCACGACAACCCCAGCACGGTACTCGCCGCAATTCTGGCTGATGGCACCAACCTCGGGCTGGAGCGGATGGCCAATGCCAGCGAAGGCGTCAGCTATGCCCAACTCGCATGGACCCACAACTGGTATCTTTCACCCGAGAACTATCAGGCCGCGCTGGCCATGATCATCTCAGCCCATCACGAATTACCCTTCGCGCGGCATTGGGGCGCTGGCACCAGTTCGTCGTCCGATGGCCAGTTCTTCCGGTCGGGGCGGAGCCGTTCAGGGGCGGCGGACGTCAATGCCAAATATGGCGCCGAACCTGGCGTGAAAATCTATTCTCACCTTTCCGATCACTTCGCATCATTCGGATCACGGATCATGTCCGCGACGGCAGGTGAAGCGCCTTACGTGCTCGACGGGCTTGTCCTGGGCGCCGGCAACCTTCCGTTGCATGAGCACTATACCGATACCGGCGGCGCCACCGATCATGTTTTCGCACTCTGCCACCTACTCGGGTTCCGCTTCGCGCCCCGGCTGCGCGATATTGGCGACCGCAAGCTGGGTTCGATCGCTGCGCCATCGACATACAAGGGCATCGAAAATCTGATGGGCCGCACCATCAAAACGGCAGCGATCGAGGCCGATTGGGATGACATCGTCAGGATTGTCGCCTCAATCAAGGATGGCACGGTGGCGCCGTCAGTAATCTTGCGAAAACTTGCCGCCTACAAACGCCAGAACAGGCTGGATTTTGCATTGACTGAACTGGGCCGTATCGAGCGCACTTTGTTCACGCTCGATTGGCTTGAACAACCGGAACTGCGACGTGCCTGTCAGGCCGGTCTCAACAAAGGCGAGGCGAGGCACACGCTTGCCGCCGCCATCTATACCAACCGGCAGGGTCGGTTCACCGATCGCTCGCTGGAAAATCAGGAATTTCGCGCATCTGGGCTGAACCTGCTGATTGCGGCGATTTCCTACTGGAACACGGTCTATCTCGACCGGGCCGCCCAGCACCTCAACGCTGTCGGCACGACGTTCGATGCGGCACTGCTTGCGCACCTTTCTCCGATGGGCTGGGCGCACATCAGTCTGACCGGCGATTACCTCTGGGAGCAGGCCAGGCGACTTCCAGCAGGTGAATTCCACCCACTCAACGAGCCAATGGCGCGGTTGAAGCGTGTAGCGTAGCCCATGTTCCGCTTATGTCCGAGAAATCGTTGTCTGGCGAACAAACCTTGAGGTGACGCCGGATAGATGAAGGTCGGGCGCGGGAGCGTGAAGCCTTAAAGTATCCGATGCTACCACAGCTGTCCGTAGATCGTGACAGGCTCAAAACTGACGGAAGGTAGAGCGGTGGCAGCTGCCACCGCTTGCGATCTCTTGATGGGCTATGGCCTCATGAGGCACGATGAAGAAATCTGACAGGGCAAAGAAACATACCGCCAAGGTAATCGAGGCGGCTGCACGCGCTCATGAAGCTCTCGACTATTTCAACGGCAACGTCACAAATCCGTTCGATGAGCTAACATGGCCCAGCATTGCCGAAGGTTATCTTCTAGTCGCACAGAAGGCGGTATCAGACGCATTGGTCGCTTTGGAACGTGCAAACAGCGTTGGTTGGACCAAGCACGGCCAATAACTATCGTCCTGGCCCTTCCCGCGAACGATCGCGGTTCCTAGATCGTTCGCTCTGCCGCTTCCGCTCCATCGCGGCTACCGATCGCTCATGAATTGTAGGCGTTCGCCCTGCCCCCACAAATTGCCGCACCTGGTCGGCAAGCTGGCGGTCAGCTGGATCGCTGCTTGTCTCAAGCCGCTTGGCGGCAGCTAGATAGCGGTGTTGCGTCTCATTCCATGCCTGCCGCCCGCGCACCACGAAATCCGGAGCGGTTGACCGCCCCGCCAGCTGGTCTCGCGCGGCCGCAGTGATCTTCTGATTGGCAAACGGCGCAGGTGCGGTGCCGGCCATGTAGCGCTGCCTCATCCGATTCAGGGCCATGCTCTGACCGGCTCGGCCGACACCACGCGCTGCGCGAGGCGTTGCCTCGGCAGTAACCCCCCTCGCCCGCAATTCCTCTGCAAAGCGCTCCCGGTAATGATGCAGCGTTTGAGGTCGCGGGTTGAAGCGTTGCCCTGTGTCGCCGCGCGCGGCAACCGTCACATGCACGTGGGGCCGCGGTGTGTCCGTATGCAGCGCCAGGACGTAATCCCACTCATGCCCGATCTCGCTGCGCGCGACCTCGCGCACCGCTGAAAGAACCTTGTCGGGGTCTGTCCCTGCCGGCATCGAAAAAACCATGCTCACGGCGGCTACGGTAGAATTGTCACGCCAATAGACAGGATCGCCCCAATCGCGCGCCAGCTCCGCCCGAGCTTCCTTGTCAGTCAGTATGTCGCCATCACGCGTTTCAAGCGGCACATCGCCTTTCCGGCCGATATAGTCGAAATGCGCAGCCGCGTGGTTCTTGCCCTTCGGCCTGCCCGTAACCTTGACCATGACCTCCGGGGCACGGCTGACAACGCGAGCAAGCCGCGCCCGCGTGCTCCCGCCCTGGCCTGCCCGCCTCGAACTCAGCGAGCGCAGCAACATATCGGCCCCGCGCCTGTTCGGGTCGCTGGTCAGCTTTGGTTTGAACAGCGCGGCAAGCTGTCCCGCCTCAAAGCTGCTATCAAAGTCGCTCACTGGAAACCTCCCAATAGGACAGGTCAGCTTTCGTAGCGGCGCCGATACCTTCGACGGCCGCGCCGATCGCCGCGCGCAGGTCGTTGACCTTTTGCAGCTCGCCGGCGATCTCCGCTGCATTGTCCGCCAGCGCCATCTTGTTAGCGGCTCGGGCGATCTGATTCACGTTGCGCCCAATGCGCTGCAACGCCTGACGGCAATTCAACAGCTCTTCGCGCAATTCGCGATCGACAGGCGCGGCAATGCCGATGTGTCGCCGCACAAGAGCCATGGCCCAGGTCGCCGGGGTCATGCGGCGCTCTTTTGCGCGATGGCGGATCACGGCCAGTTCGGTTTCGGTCGGCCGAAGATAAAGGCGATGCTCGCCAGCGGCCTCGCGGTCAACAAGAGGTGCGGCCTCGCTGGCCGCCCCGGACTGCCGGAGCACGGCGTCAACCAGTTGACGCATGAAGGGGCCGCGCCCTCCCCTCGTCTGCGCAAGCGCGTCAATCTTTGCGAGCTTGGTTGCCTCGATCTTGAAGCCCAGCGTCTTTTCCATGTGGGGTAGGTATCTCCCAACCGTGAAGCGCGATCCGATAGGATTGAGCGTATCGGTTAACATTAGCCGCCGCAAGGCTTATCCTGCCATACAGTAGATACCTACCCCACAAACAAAAAGCGGTGGCAACTGCCACCGCTCTAAATTCCACGTCGCCTCGATGCTGAGAGAACGTGGACGGTAAAAGCTATCAGAAGTCGAAGGTTTGGGGCGCGGCCTCGCCGTCGAACCGAACCGTGACCTGGCCACTTAGAACAATCCCGCGACGGCCCTGAATGATGATAGCCGGTGCGTCGGTAGCCTCTTTCGGCTGACGGGGGGCGCGCGGCTTGTGATCGGAAGGATCGGCAAGCACGGCCCCGTCCCCTTCCCGCTCGTCGTCGTGAGCGTCCAGTTCAGGCCGCTCCCGACGATCGTCCGTCGCACTGGTAGCAGCTGCCACCAAGGCGCGCGATTCTTGGGGCGACGCTGGATCGTCGATCGCTTTAGCGGCACCGGCCTGCGCGGTCTCTTCCTCGGGGCTGCCTTGGAGCGTAGCAAGAAACTGCTCACAGGCGGCGGCTGTCGGATTTTCGTTTGCTGCCACGAAATTGCGCGTGGCCTGCTCGTCCAGCTCGATCGCGTGTTTGATCGCGACGGCGGCACGCGGAGAACAATTCTTCAACGCGGCAAGAATGTCCTCGGGCAAGGTGCGCAGCGAGTAGAGCCGCTTCACTTCCGAATGCGGCTTGGCGATGCGCGCGGCTAGATCCTTTGTCGAGAGCGTGTCACTGACGCGGCTCGCGATGAAACTGACGCGCTCAGCCAGACTTAGGGCTTGGCGTTGCTCGTTCTCAAGAAACTGGTCGAGGCCAATATCGCGCTCGGCGTCCGCCTGATCCAGAACGGTGTCGATCTGGTCGAAACCAAGCTGGCGGCACGCGCGATAGCGCCGCTCTCCGTAGCGGATGATGTAGCGACCGTTCGATGTTGGCGCGACAACGATGGGTTGCAGCAAGCCGCGGTCCTTGATGGTTGCGGCCAGTGCATCAATCTCGGCCTGGTCGAACTCCCGGCGAACCTGCGTGGGGTCTGGATCAATGTCATCGAGCGGAAGGCGCTGAAACCGTCCAGCTGCCTTGAACTCGGTATTCGCGGGGACGGCCGAAAAGTCCATCGCGTCCATATCGAAGTCGGCAAAGCTCTTCTTCGCCGGTTTGACAGCTGCCTTGCTCATGCGGCTTCCCTCTCAGCTTGATCGACAATGTAGGAGACGACTTCGCGCACGATCGGCGCGCTACGCCGCGTGTCCTTTGCCAAGCGCCAAACGGGAATTTCGAGTAAAGCCGCCTCGCGCATGTGCTCGCGGTGCGGAATGGTGTGCGGCACCACATTGGCAGGAAGCGCCTGCCCAATGCGGTCCATCAGCATTTTTGAAACTTCGCTCGTTGTCTGAACGCGGTTGAACACGATCCCGAACCGGGTCGCGTTACCCTCCCCGCGCACCTTGTTTGCAAGGCTGATGCTTTGCGAGATTTCGTTGAGCGACTGACGCGCGGTTTTGTCGGGGTCCAGTGGGACCGCGACATAATCGGACGCAATCAGCGCCATGAGGTTCCGGCCATCCCACGCGGGCGCAGTGTCGATCACGCAGTAGTCGTAGTGCTTGGCAAGGCCGGCACGAATGGCGCGGACATAAGCGCCGATGTGCTGGCCTTGCTGCGGGCTGTCAGTCGTCAACTCGACGATCTGCCGTGTGTTCTTGAAACAGGCCAGCGCCGGAGGTTCTTCGTTCGGGTCGAAGTCAAGAATCGACTGAACCGGGCCGATCTGCTCGAACTCGGCTTTCAGCATCCCGGCACTGTGGCATTGCTTGTCCAGGTCCAGGACCACGACACGCTTGCCCTGCTCGGCCAGATGCCACGCAATATGACAGGTAAGCGTGGTCTTGCCGATGCCGCCGCGCTCATTGGTCACTACGATTGTTCGCATTGAGAATCCCTTCAATGGCTGCGCCACGGGCTACTTGTGCCAGCGGTTATGAGCGGCGCTGTTTCCCGATCCGAAGCGATACTGCGACTGCATATACCATGGGTTCGGATCGTCGTTCAGGTTGAGGCCCTTGCCCTTGCGGCGCGGGCCGGTCTGTTCGGTTGGTGGGTCTTTGCCGAAGAAAACGATCAGCACGAAGACGGCGACGGCTCCCACTCCTAGCCAGCCAAAAGCGAAATAGGCCGCGAGTCCGACTGCAAGGACGACGATCAGCGCGGTTGCCGCGATCGCAAGCCACAGGGCAAGCGATGCCCAAAGCATGACAGTCCGTAGCACGCTGGCTGCGCGCCGAAGTTTGCTGGCAATCTCACGGCGCATAGCGGCCTCCTAAGCTGTTCGGCTCTCGCCTCGCTCGGAGCCGATCAGCTTAGGGAAAGGCTGCTCCCTGAAGATGTTCGGCACCTCGGTTCGCAGGGCACGCGACATACGTAGCGCCGTCAGCAAAGTGGCGTCCTGTCTGCCGTTCTCGATGGCCGCGACTGTTTCAGGGGAGACTTGAATCCTCGCTGCCAGCTCGGATTGCGTAAGTCCGGAAGCGACGCGCAAGCTCGCTACACGATTGAACAGTTTGGCTGCCACACATGCCTCACGTAGTTAAACCCTATTCTTGTTAGGGTCTGTGAAAAGCATTGTCCACAAAAAAGGGCGGCCACCAGGCCGCCCGTTTTAGGTGAAAGGGGGGGGGCTTAGTCAGCCCCGCCCCGAACCAAGATACCCAGCCCCTCAGCGATCAGGTCCACCGAGTAGCGGGTTTCGCCATTGCTCTCGTAGCTGTTCTGGCGGACCCGTCCGGTGATGTGAACCAGGTCGCCCTTGCCCAAGTCAGCGGCGCGCTCTGCCAGCTGGCGGAAGAACGTCACGCGGTTCCAGTGCGTATCGGTCTTCCATTCATCGCCATCCTTGCGGTTGTAGTTCGCGGCGACGGAAACATGGGTGACTTTATCGGTCGTATCGACACTGCCAACGCGGCCGATGATCCGAAATTCAGCGATGTTCTGCATGGTAGTCTCCTTTGGATAAGCGTTGCTGACGGATTTTTTGCGGCGGAGCTGAGCTACGCGGGCAAGCTGAAAATGGGAGGGTCCGCTTGCGGAAACCCAAGGCCGAAGGCCGGTTTTCTGCTTGCCCGCATTAGTGGCGATGTGGAGTTCGTATCCGTCAGACAGCAACGCCCAAAGGAAACGGCCCGAGTAGATGCAGCAATTTGGACTGGCGGCGGTGGCAGCTGCCACTGGCCATTGGCACCCATAGGTCGCTGCGCTCGATCGGCACGGCGGGGATTGGAAAACCCTGTCGCGGCTCCGCCGCTCTTTCCGTAGCTGGCAGTCCGTTGACGCGGGCAGGGGACTGCCGGTGGCAGCTGCCACCGGCTTGAAGCCGAACAGAAAGGGCAATCAGCGGTTCCGCTCACGATGATTTCGCTGAGGGCTGGGTTCTTGCACCTGGGCGGCACGATGGGCCGCCCACACCCGCTTGACGGTGCTGCGGTCGCAATCGGCCAGCTCTGCCGTTTTGGCAATGCTCTTGCCCGCTTCGCGCAATGCCACAATGCGGGCGTGCGTTGCCCGATCGCCTTTGCGCCCTCCGCTGCGCCCTGCGGCCTTTGCCAAGGCGATACCTTGGCGCTGTCGCTCGCGGCGATCGGTGTAATCGTCGTGAGCCATCTGCAGGGCGATCTTCAAGAGCATCGCCTGAACAGATTCGAGCACGATGCGGGCGATGCCCTCGGCGTCGGCCGCGAGGTCGGACAGGTCCACGACGCCGGGAATGGCAAGTCGCGCGCCTCGCGCACGAATTGTCTCAACCAGCTGCTCGGCCTCGGCCAAGGGAAGACGACTAATCCGGTCAATCTTCTCGGCAATCACCACTTCACCGGGTTGAAGATCGGCAATCATACGCAGCAACTCGGGGCGGTCGGCACGGGCACCCGATGCCTTCTCCCGATAGACTGCCGCGACATAATAGCCCGCTGCCTTCGCCTCGGCTACGATGGCATCCTGTCGGCGTAAGTCTTGTGCATCGGTGCTGACGCGCAAATAAACGCGGCCGATCTGCGGCGCGAAGGCGGGGGACGGCTCAATATCAGTGGCCAT